>CALEZA010000145.1 GCA_937927965.1 uncultured Candidatus Planktophila sp. | reverse complement strand
TCAGCTCTGCCAGCTCTTTCCAATGAGTCTTTGCCTTCCAACCAAATGCATCTGCTGCCTTCGAAGGATCTCCAATAAGTGCATCAACTTCTGTTGGGCGAATATATTTCCTATCTGTCTCAACATGATCTTCCCAGTTGAGCCCTGCTCGTGAGAATGCAGCTTCTGCAAAGTCACGCACTGTTGCTCCCACACCTGTGGCGACAACATAATCAGATGGCTTATCTTGCTGAAGCATCAGCCACATTGACTCCACATACTCCTTGGCATATCCCCAGTCACGAACTGCATCGAGATTACCTAGGAAGAGTTTGTCCTGCTGACCTGCCTTGATAGCTGCAACTGCGCGAGTAATTTTGCGAGTGACGAATGTTTCACCGCGACGAGGTGATTCATGGTTGAAGAGAATTCCATTGGTTGCATGCATTCCATAACCATCGCGATAGTTGACTGTGCACCAGTAAGCCATCAACTTTGCTGCAGCGTATGGAGATTGTGGTCTAAATATAGAATTCTCATTTTGAGGTGGTGGAGTTGATCCAAAGAGTTCAGAGGTTGAAGCTTGATAGAAACGGGTATCGATATCAGCGCTGCGAATAGCCTCAAGGAGTCCTACTGCTCCCACAGCATCAACTTGTCCTGTGTATTGAGGCATAGTGAATGAAACCTGCACATGTGACTGTGCACCGAGGTTATAAACCTCAGTTGGCTTTACCTCACGAATGAGGTTTGTTAGGCCCACGCCATCAATAAGGTCACCATAGTGAAGGAAGAGCTTTGGGTTTTTCTCATGTGGATCCTGGTAGATATGGTCGATACGGGATGTGTTAAATGTTGAGGAACGACGAATAAGTCCATGAACTTCATATCCCTTTGCAAGGAGAAACTCTGCGAGGTAGGAACCATCTTGTCCTGTTACTCCAGTGATGAGGGCTACTTTTCTTGTCATCGTCGTACTTCTCCTTTTGCTGTTGCATCTTTATACCAAGCGATAGTTGATGCAATTCCATCGCGCAATGAAATCTGTGGTGCCCATCCAAGTGCTTTCGCCTTAGATACATCGAGAACTTTACGAGGTGTTCCATCTGGCTTTGATGAATCCCACGCAAGTTCGCCCTTAAATCCTGAGAGTTCAGCGACAAGCTCTGCAAGCTCCTTGATGGAGAGATCTTCGCCAGTTCCCACATTAATGTGTTCAGAAGAATCGTACTTTTCGCCGAGATGGAGCACAGCCTGAGCTAAGTCATCAACATGGAGGAACTCACGCATTGGTGAACCAGTTCCCCAGAGAGTCTCAACAGATGCTCCCTTTTCAGCAGCTTCAACGAAACGACGGATAAAGGCGGGAAGAACATGGGAGCCCTGAAGTTCAAAGTTATCGTTTGGACCATAGAGATTAGTTGGCATCAGTGAGATCCATTTACGACCATACTCTTTGCGGAATGACTTAATTAATTCAATACCAGCAATCTTTGCAACCGCATAGGCAGAGTTGGTCTCCTCTAATGGACCTGAAAGTAGATACTCCTCTTTGATCGGCTGAGCGCAATCACGAGGATAGATGCAGCTAGAACCTAAGAAGATGAACTTCTCAACATCTGCAGCGTGAGCTGCCTCCATAAGATTATTTTGAATCCGTAAATTGTCTGCAAGGAACTCAACTGGATAGGTGCTGTTGGCACCGATGCCGCCAACTTTTGCAGCAGCATCGACAATCAAAGTGGGCTTTACTCGTTGGATAAAATCGAAAGTGGCCTCACGATTGAGTAAGTCGACGCTCTTGCGGCCAACAGGAATGACCTCATGGCCAGCTGAAACATAGGCGCGAACGATGGCAGAGCCTGCAAGGCCAGTGCCTCCTGCGACCACGATTGTCATGGACGGGAGTCTACTGTCTCAAAGAGCCTTTTCTATCGAGTGAATTCAACTGCAAGAAGCTCTGCGATTTGAGCAGTGTTGAGGGCTGCTCCCTTACGCAAGTTATCTCCGCAGACAAAGAGATCGAGTGACATTGGGTCATCGATGCTCTTACGCACTCGTCCCACCCATGTTGGGTCTGTTCCCACAACATCTGCAGGAGTTGGGAACTTATGGTTCTCTGGATCATCAACAAGCTTCACGCCTGCTGCATTTTCAAGAATATCTTGAGCAGCTTTGCGAGATGGTTCCTTTGCAAAAGTTGCATGCACTGTGAGGGAGTGAGTTGTAATCACTGGAACTCGAACACAGGTTGCTGAGACTTTCAAATTTGGAAGTCCAAGAATTTTGCGAGATTCATTGCGAACCTTGAGTTCCTCAGATGAATATCCGTCGTTTTTCAATGAACCTGCCCAAGGAATCACATTCATTGCAAGTGGAGCTGGGAATGGACCAAGATCCTTCACGACTGTGCGAACATCTCCTGCAACATCTCCGACTCCAGTTCCTGCAACAAGATCTATTTGTGCACGAAGTGTGTCGATGCCAGCTTGACCAGCACCTGATGCTGCTTGATAAGAAGAGACAACAAGTTCTTTCAACTCATACTCCTTATGGAGTGCACCCATTGCAACAATCATGGAGAGAGTTGTGCAGTTAGGGTTAGAGATGATTCCGCGTGGACGCTTCTTTACATCTTCAGGATTTACCTCTGGAACAACTAGCGGGACATCTGCATCCATGCGGAATGCACCAGAGTTATCAACAACAACTGCGCCGCGTGATGCAGCAATCGGCGCCCACTCTGCTGAAACTTCATCTGGAACATCGAACATTGCAACATCAATGCCATCAAATGCCTCTGGTGAAAGAGCAACAACAGTGAGTTCTTCTCCGCGGCAAACTAACTTCTTACCTGCGCTTCGAGCAGATGCAATAAGACGAATCTCGCCCCACACATCAGGACGCTCAGAGAGAATGCCGAGCATGACGGTGCCGACGGCACCTGTTGCACCTACAACTGCAAGTGATGGCTTCTGTGTCATCGTCCTGTTCCTCCATATACGACAGCTTCGTTCTGATCTGAATCTAAGCCAAATGCTGTGTGTGCAGCCTGTGCAGCACGAGCAAGATCGCCTTCTCGAACAATGACAGAGATGCGAATTTCAGAGGTGGAAATCATCTCGATATTTACCCCAGCATCTGCCATTGCAGCAAAGAATGTTGCTGTCACACCAGGGTGTGAACGCATTCCCGCGCCAATGAGGGAGAGCTTTCCAATAGTGTCGTCATATTGAATAGATGCAAAGCCAACTTCACCTTGAATGCGCTGAAGCACTGTGGTGGCCTCTGCGCCATCTGACTTCGGAAGTGTGAAGGAGATATCTGTGAGTCCGGTGGCAGCAGCAGAGACATTCTGAACGATCATGTAGAT
>CALEZA010000144.1 GCA_937927965.1 uncultured Candidatus Planktophila sp. | reverse complement strand
TGGAAAGCGTGTATAGGGAAACCTATCGAGGGTTCAAATCCCTCATCCTCCGCAGTTACCTACCGTGGTGTGACGGGCTCTCCTGATTCTCTCTCGCCCGTTAGTTTCATATCTTCCTGGGATGAAATTTCCCGCTTCTGTGCTGCTCCTATTTGCATTTAACTTCATTATTCTCGCGCCTGGGCAGGCTGTCACACCGCCCACTTCAAAGTGCAATATCAGGATTGATGATCCTCATATCTCCAAGAGTCTTCTGCGTACTCAGGGGATTCGGGCCGTTAAGATTAATGCGCGCTCGCAGTGTGATAAGCCCATGATTAATTTAACGCTGACGGTTGAAATTCATAAAGTCGGGCTTTTCAGCGATCACCGAGTGCGCATCACTAGTTCTATCGTGAGAGGCTTTATTGCAGCAAACCAGGTTATCAAGAACCAGAAAACCTATTCAGTATGCATTAGTCGCAAAGACAGTAGGTATTACGGAATTGCTTATGCAACAGCAACCATAAATGGGAAAATAATGAAAACGCCCAAAGTAATTTCAGAGAAAACACTCACCTTTGACTGTGGGAACTGAGATAAAGTCAGGCCATGGAGAAGAACTCGGAAATCGGTGATGAGGAATGGGAATCTAAATACTTCAACTTCATTTACCTACTGCTTGAGCAAAATTCCAAACGGTACGAGGAGAGAGCCAGCAAGCTGCTTGCAGTAAAGACTCTCGATCTTGAAATCCGTGGCATCCCGGTCCAATTCAAGTTGACACCTTTAGGTTGCGCTTTTCAAATCAAAGCAAATAATCTTCTAATTGGAGGAGCTTCCTGGACGCGTATGGGTTGGCGCAAATCTTCGAAAAAAGCCGTACTTCCTGAATTCTTTGCCCAAGCTGAAGCAGAAATCCTGATGCAAGCAAATATGAATATAGAATAACTCCATGCGCACACGCTGGCTCTGGGTTAAGAACAACTGGAAGAGACTGCCTCATCCTGTCAGATGGGTTGTTGTTGCTACAGTGGGAACAACTTTAGTCGGACTCGGCATCACTGGTCTTGTACTTCCAGTTATTCCAGGGATTCCTTTGATGATCGCGGGTTTTGCCTTACTTGCAACAGAGTTTGCATGGGCTGAGGTTCTTCTTAACCGCACCAAGACTCATGTCTCAAATGCGGTCAACAAAGTTCGTAAGAAGAAGTGATCTTCTAAATCTCAACACCAATGTATTTAGTCTGAAGGAATTCATGGATTCCATCGAATCCGCCTTCACGGCCAAGACCTGATTGCTTCACACCACCAAATGGCGCTGCAGGATCTGAGAGCAATCCTCGATTAATTCCCACCATGCCCGCTTCAATTCCCTCTGCAAAGCGAATAGCTCTCTTGAGATCTTCAGAATAAACATAACTGATAAGACCGTATTCGGTGTCGTTAGCTAGCTTCAGCGCTTCTTCATCCGTGTCAAAGAGGACGATGGGAGCTACTGGACCAAAGACTTCGTTAGCGAGAATCTCATCGTCTTTAGATACTTCAATCACTGTTGGAGGATAGAAAGCTCCTGGACCTTCAGGAGTTGTGCCACCTGTGTGGACTTTGGCGCCTCTAGAAGTTGCTCCATCAACAAGCTCTGCAATCTTATTGCGCTCTTTGAGAGAGACGCTTGCTCCAAGTGTTACTCCACTTTCTCGACCAACACCCATTTTCATAGAGGACATTGCTTTGGCAAACTCGGCAATAAATCGATCTCCGATTGATCGAGCAACATAGATTCGATTTGCTGCTGTGCAGGCAGCTCCACCATTTCGCATCTTTGCAAGCATCAAACCTTTGACAGCTTCTTCAATATTTGCATCATCGAGAACTACAAATGGTGCATTTCCGCCGAGCTCCATTGAGCAGCGAATTACTTGATCTGCTGCCTCTCGTAACAAAATCTTGCCGACATAGGTAGATCCTGTGAAGGAGAGATTCTTAATTCTTGAATCATGAAGCATTGCACTAATTGCAGGTCCTGTCTGAGCAGGAAGGATTACATTGAGAACTCCCGCAGGAAGTCCTGCTCGCTCCATAATGTCTGCAATAGCGAGCGCAGTCAGTGGTGTTTCACCCGCTGGTTTAAGAATCATCGTGCAGCCTGCAGCAACTGCTGGACCAATCTTGCGAGTTGCCATACCTGCAGGGAAATTCCATGGAGTAATAAGTAGTGAGACACCTATTGGTTGGTGTGTAACCAAGATTCGCTTATCGCCTGCAGGTGCCATGCGGAAATCACCTGATGTGCGAACGGCTTCCTCAGAGAACCAACGGAAGAACTCCGCTGCATACATCACCTCGCCTTTTGCATCAGGAAGGGCCTTTCCATTTTCACGAGAAATTAGCTCAGCCAGTTGGTCAGCCTCTGCGACCATAATCTCGAAAGCTTTGCGGAGGATCTCACCCTTAACGCGAGGGGCGACCTTGGCCCAGCTGGCACTTGCCTTCTCGGCAGCGGCAATTGCAGCGGTGTTCTGCTCATCGCTTGAGGTGGCTACAGCGGCAATTACGCTGCCATCGCTTGGATCAATCACATCGACCGTGCCAGATCCATCTACCCATTGGCCATCTATATATAACTGAGTGCGCATAAGATGAGCCTACTAAATCGGGTAATAAATAGGTACTGAGGTGCCTGGCAGAGGGAGTCACTGTGGCGAAGTCGTGGACGGATGGAGCACCTGCGCCTGTTGTGCTGCAGGAGCATGCACACCTGAAGGATCCCCTTCGCTACAAGATTAAACGGGCCTTCCTTGGCGCCCCACATAACCGCCACACCTTGAGCCATCAGCGTCTTGATAAGAGATACGCACTTGGAATCCTCTCCTCAGATTGCATCTCATCTTCTGCTTATGGATCTGAACAGATTCTTATCGCCCTTCTTCCAGCTTTTGGTTTGGCAGCATTTGGCATCTTGATGCCGATGACAGCAGTCGTCCTCATCATCCTGACTCTTCTCACTCTTTCCTATCGCAATGTGATCGATGTTTACACAAAGACAGGCGGCGCATACATTGTTGCGCGAGATAACTTTGGACCAGTAGTGGCACAGGTCGCAGCTGTTGCACTCATGCTCGATTACATCGTGACTGTTGCTGTGCAATCTGCTGCGGGTGTTGCAGCAATCATCTCTACCTTCCCAAGCCTTGAACATCTCAAGATGGAGATGATTTTTGCAGTGATTGCATTCCTCACTTTTGGAAATCTGCGCGGAGTCAAAGAAGCTGGAAAAGCTTTTGCTGCTCCTACCTATTTCTTCGTTGGTTGTATGGCAATTGTCTTTGGTATGGGCACATGGCGACTAATCAACGGAACACTTCCAGTTCTCGATCCTTATGCAGAAGGTGCAGTCCACATCGGACAAGAACAAGGTCTTATGACTGCTGCAGCAATCTTTATACTTCTTCGAGCATTTGCAAATGGTGGTTCATCACTGACAGGTCTTGAAGCAATTTCAGATGGTGTGGCTCTCTTTAAGGCGCCAGAGCACACCAACGCCAAGCGCACGATGGTAATTATGAGCACACTCCTAGGTTCTCTTGTCCTCGGAGTCTCATGGTTTGCAAGCCATATTCATGCAGTTCCTTATGAAGATGAATCACCAACTGTGATCTCTCAGATTGCAAAGGCGGCACTTGGATCAGGCACATTTGGTGCAGTGATGTTTATTTTGGTGCAAGCGGCGACGATGCTTATTCTCTTCGCAGGAGCTAACACCACCTATAGCGCATTCCCATTGCTCGTGAACTTCGTTGCAACAGATGGATATCTGCCTCGACAGCTCACCAAGCGCGGTCACCGCTTGGCATTTTCCAATGGAATCTTGCTTCTCTCAGCGGGTGGTCTTGGTCTTGTTACTTTGACTCAAGGCTCAGTTGAGCACCTTGTCGCCTTCTATGCTCTTGGAGTCTTTACAGGATTCACACTCGCTGGCGCTGGAATGACCAAGCATGCCTTGCGAACCCGTCCTGAAAACTGGCGGTGGAAGGTTGTTATCAACGGATTATCTGCAACTGTTTCCTTTATCGTTGTAGTGATCTTCTCTATTGTGAAATTCAGTGAAGGTGCCTGGATGGTGTTGTTGGCAGCTCCAATACTTGTCTTCACATTCCTGAGATTCCGTAAGCAGTATGTTCGTGAACAAGAAGCTCTCAAGGTTAAAGATGAGCAAGAGAGAGCAACTTCGATTGCTCGCCATGATGTGACAATCTTGGTCGACAATGTCGATCTAGCAACAGTGGGAGCTGTGCGCTATGCACGCAGTCTCAAGCCACACAAAATCAAGGCTGTTCACTTTGTGATTGATGATCGCCATGCAGAAGATATCCAGAAGGCATGGGCTGAATCTGAAGCTTTGGAAGATGTGCCATTGGAGCTTATCGATTGTCCGGATCGTCGAATTGCTAACTCAGCGATGGATTACGCAATTCGTAAGACTGAAAAGCCTGATGTGGAACTGACTCTCTTGCTCCCACGCCGTTCTTATTCACGCTTCCTAGGTCGCTTGCTGCATGATCAAACAGCTGAAGAAATTGCAGCACCAATCTCACAACTCAAGCGGGTTGTTGCAACAATTATTCCTTTCGATGTCAACAACATCACTTCTGGAAAGACCATTGTTCATGAATCTCACGAGCAGGCAACGCCCGTCCAAGAAGCTGTGAAGCCTGCTGTTACTCGTGCTGATATGCCATTTACTCCAATCAGTCACTATGCCGAGCACATCACTCCAATCGGAAAGATTGAGTGGAGAAAGCGTGCACATGTTCAAGGAAGAGTAACTTCACTTTCCACCGCTCCTCGTGGAAGTGCACCAACGCTTCAGGTTGAAGTGTGGGATGAGACTGGTGGAGTCACACTGAACTTCTTAGGTCGTCGTGAAATTGCGGGTCTTGAAGTAGGTATGGAAATTCGTGCAGAAGGTATGGTCGGAGAAGAAGACGGAACTCTCGTCATTCTCAATCCATCGTACGAATTAGTTCTCTAACTTCTACTTATCTTTAAAGAAGTCTGTTAAGAGTTCTGCACATTCACTTTCTAGAACTCCGCTAGTCACCTCCACCTTAAATATGGAGCGAGGATCGCGGAGAACATCCCACACAGAACCCACTGCTCCAGCTTTAGCATCCCATGCACCGAAGACCAGATGGGATATACGAGTTTGTGCAATTGCACCCGCACACATCGCGCATGGTTCCAGAGTGACTATGAGTGTGCAGCCATCGAGTCGAGATTTTTGTAGTCGTGATGCAGCATTTCGAATGGCAACAATTTCGGCGTGGGCTGTGGGATCGTTATTTGCTTCCCGCTCATTAAAGCCCCTACCGATAATCACGCCTTCGCTATTGATAACGATTGCGCCAACAGGGATATCGCCTGCGCTTACTGCAGTGTGAGCCACATCAATGGCTATGCGCATGAGCTCCTCATTATTCTGCATAGCCAGACTTTATCGGTAAGGTAGGAGGCATGAAAGTACATGTGGCCAATCACCCGCTTATCTCTCACAAACTCACTGTTCTTCGTGATGAGCGAACCGACTCCCCAACTTTCCGCAGATTGGTTGAAGAGCTAGTCACACTCTTGGCATATGAAGCCACACGCGATGTGAAGACTGAGACAGTCACAATTACAACTCCAGTAACTCAAACAACTGGTCTGAAGATGTCAGAACCAAGACCTGTTGTGGTTCCTATCTTGCGTGCAGGTCTTGGAATGCTGGAAGGAATGACAAAGTTACTTCCAACAGCTCAAGTAGGTTTCCTGGGAATGGTTCGTGATGAGAAGACTCTCAAGGCGAGCACATATGCCAATCGCCTTCCAGAAAATCTCGCTGGGCGTCAGTGCTTCGTTCTTGACCCCATGCTTGCAACAGGCGGAACTCTTGTTGCAGCTTTCAATTACTTGATAGAGCGTGGAGCAACTGAGATCACAGCGATATGCCTCCTTGCAGCACCAGAAGGAATAAAGATCGTGGAAGATGCATTTAAGGATTCTGGAGTTCCAATCACCTTGGTGACGGGTTCACTCGATGAGCGCCTCAATGAGCACGGCTATATCGTCCCCGGCTTGGGTGATGCTGGTGATCGCCTCTATGGAGTTGTGTAATGGCATCAACATCTCCTGGGTATGGAATCACAATTCGTGTTGAAGGTTCCCCTGAACTTCAACCTGTTGCTCTCGTAACTGCAACTGTTACTAATGCTGGTGCAACAATCACAGCGCTCGATGTGGTCGATTCAGATTTAGATCGAGTAGTAGTAGATATCACCTGCGATACAGTCGATAAAGAACATGCTCAAGAAATTAATGATGCTCTTGCCGCACACGATGGATTAACTGTTCGCAAAGTCAGTGATCGCACATTCCTTCTTCACCTAGGTGGCAAGATTGAGATTAACTCTAAAGTTCCACTCAAAACACGAGATGATCTCTCTCGCGCATACACCCCAGGTGTTGCTCGTATTTGTGAAGCAATCGTGGAAGATCCTTCAGATGTCAGACGCCTAACTATGAAACGCAATACTGTCGCAGTTGTGACAGATGGTTCTGCCGTGCTGGGCCTAGGAAATATAGGACCTGCGGCAGCCCTTCCAGTGATGGAAGGAAAGGCAGTTCTCTTTAAGCGCTTTGCAGATGTCGATGCTTGGCCAGTATGTCTTGATACTCAAGATGTTGATGAAATCGTTCGTACGGTGCAACTGATTGCACCTGTATATGGCGGAATCAACCTTGAGGATATCTCTGCGCCTCGCTGCTTTGAGGTTGAAGCTCGCTTGCGAGAACTATTAGATATTCCAGTCTTCCACGACGATCAGCATGGAACAGCAATTGTTGTGCTTGCCGCTCTTCGCAACTCTTTGAAGTTGGTTAAGAAGAATTTGGGTGATGTGAAAATTGTGATGAGTGGAGCTGGAGCGGCTGGAACTGCAATCGCTCGTCTGCTTGTGCTCAGCGGAGCTAAGAACATCATCGCTTTTGATATCGATGGCGCTATCTGCAAGGAATCCTCAGGTGATGATCCGATGCGTCGCTGGTTTATCGAGAACTCAAATAAAGATAATTACACTGGCGATATCCATGGTGCTATGGCTGGCGCTGATGTCTTTATTGGTGTGAGCGCACCCAATGTTCTCAATGAGGCAGATATAGCCTCGATGAACTCAGGATCAATCGTCTTTGCACTTGCAAATCCAAATCCTGAAATCGATCCTGCGATAGCTCGCAAGTATGCGACAGTGGTTGCCACAGGACGAAGTGACCAACCAAATCAGATCAACAATGTTCTTGCATTCCCTGGAATTTTCCGCGGACTACTTGATGCAGGTGCACATAGGATCTCTGATGACTTACTAGTCGCGGCTGCTGAAGCCATTGCAGATTGCGTCACATCCTCACAGCTCAACGCATCATTTATTGTTCCAAGCGTCTTTGACCCACAAGTTGTCACTAAGGTGGCAAGTGCAGTGAAGACGATTTCCCAGAAGAAGAGCTAATGCACGAGTTAGCCGCCTCCTTCGATAGCCAATTCTCAACGCTGGCACCTTTTCTGCTTTATCTGATTGTCGGAGCCATCGTCTTCGTTGAGACTGGCCTTCTCTTTGGCTTCTTTCTGCCAGGTGATTCCATCCTCTTTAGCGCAGGGCTCGTAGCCGCCTCACATGGAAACATCAATATCGCAATCCTGTGCTTAGTGATTGTGGGGGCTGCCTTTGTTGGAGATCAGGTGGGCTTTGTGATTGGAAGAGTGGTTGGGCGTCCTTATCTCGATAAAAGAGAGTCTCCACGCATTCAAAAAATGATTGCACGCTCAGAGAGATTTTATGAAGAGACAGGATGGTGGGCTGTTGTTGCAGCTCGCTTCTTCCCATGGATTCGCACATTCGTTCCACCCATTGCAGGTGCTGCAAAGATGAACTACTACAAGTTCCTATCTGCAAATATCTTTGGAGCAATTCTCTGGGGTGCTGGAATTACTCTTGCGGGTTTCTATGCAGCAACGCTTCCTTGGGTGAAGACTTCGTCTTATGCGATTGCTGCTTTCTTTATTTGTGGTTCCTTGATATCCGCACTTGTGAATTATTTACGCCGCCCACGATAACGCCTAGATAAGTCATCGCAATTCCTGTAACAAGGTATGCGCTTATCTGAACACCCTCTGTGGGTGAGTAGAGATCAATTAAGAGTGAACCCATGAGGTTGCCGCCAACGCTAAAGAGTGTGAAGGTTAAAACTCCTAAGTGTTGAACAATCTTTGATGTGAAGGCGATATAGATAACGCCAATCACTCCACCTGTGTAAATCCACCACGGTCCTGCTGGCAGAGGTGAGAGCTCGGTAGAGGTAAAGAGAATCTTTCCTGCCAAGAAAAGCGTCAAAAACGATGTTCCCATAATGAAGTTCAAAAGTGATGTTGAATAACTTTGATGTGAATGCTCGTTGATCTGCCCATTGAGCGCTCTTTGAACTCCTACAACTGCTCCTGCAAAACCAGCCAAGAGAACTGCAAAGAGCGACAGGTCTGAACTATCTAGCCGATCAAAGACAGAGATAAATACGGCAAAGACGGTAAATAGCGCAGCTGCAACTCTTCTTCTTGTGATCTGCTTCTTTCCACCACCTGTGATCCCTAAGCGGTCCACTAATAAAGAGGCAGCTGTTTGACCTGCGATGGATGCGACTGAGTAGATAGCTACGCCAATTACTGGCACTACATGAGTCTGAATAGCAACAAATGTGCCTCCAAGAGCGCCTGCAAAAAGCGTCCAAATAGGCAGTTCTTTTGCTCGCACAGCAGCTCTCATATTTCGAGCTCCCACCTTTATGGCAGGTGAGAAAAGTGCAACGATTGCGATGATTAATAATCCGGAACTAAATGAGATCAGAGCTGCTTGAACTCCATTATCTAGACGATGTGACAGTTCACCATTTGCTCGCGCTTGAAGTGCAATCATCACACCTGAAATTGCAGCAAGGATATCTAAACGCTGATGCTCTCTTGTTGCCACTATTGACCCTCCAGCGCAAGAGTAATTTCCAGCCATTCCTCTTCGCGCTTATGTAAGTCAGAGGAGATTTTTTGAAGTTCTTCAGTCAGCGTAAGAAGCTTTCCTGAATCAGAACCGCCTGCTTCCAATTCAGTTGTAATGCGAACAACTTCTGCCTTTCCTTTTTCAATTTGTCGCTCAACACGAGTGAGATCTTTTTTAAGCTGGCGTTGTTCTGCGGCGCTTGAACTCTTTCCACCCTCAGTCTTTGTTGAAGCAGGAAGAGATGAAGCGTGGCGAAGTTCTAGATATTCATCTACTCCGCGTGGTAAATCTCGAAGCTGAAGATCACCCAAGAGCCCCACAAATCGATCGCATACTCGCTCCAAGAAGTATCTATCGTGTGAAACAACAAGAAGAGTTCCACCGAAACTGTCCAGAAGATCTTCGAGTTCAGTCAAAGTTTCAATATCAAAATCGTTAGTTGGTTCATCGAGCATCAAGACATTGGGAGCATCCATCAACAGACGAGTCAATTGCAATCTGCGGCGTTCTCCTCCAGAGAGATCTCCCACAGGAGTCCATTGTCCATCTCTATCAAAGCCCAAGCGTTCACAGAGTTGAGATGCAGAGAGAGTCTTTCCCTTGCCTAATTCCACGAATTGAGCGACTTTTTCAACTGCCTCCAACACGCGCCAGGTGGGATCAAGTTCATCAAGATGCTGCGTGAGGAATGCGATTTTCACAGTAATGCCAGTGGTGAGCTTTCCTGCAGCAGGAGGCAACTGGCTGGCAAGTACCCGCATCAGCGTGCTCTTTCCAGCTCCATTGATTCCAACAATTCCAATGCGATCTCCAGGACCGATATTCCAAGTCAGATGTGAGAGCAACTCTTTCTCGCCAGCTTTAACCTGCATATCTTTCGTCTCAAGCACTGTTTTACCAAGACGATTGAGTGCGAATTTGAGAAGTTCACTTCCATCACGCGGAGCAGGTTCTGCTGAAATCAATTCATTTGCGGCATCAACACGAAATTTAGGTTTTGTGGTTCGCGCAGGAGCTCCACGACGAAGCCAGGCAAGTTCCTTGCGAATCAGATTATTTCTGCGAGCTTCACTTGCTGCAGCTTGTCGAGAGCGTTCAGCTTTTGCAAGAACGAAAGCGGAATAGCCACCGTCATACTCTTCAACACTACCGTGAACTACCTCCCAGGTGCGCTCTGTGACTTCATCAAGAAACCATCTATCGTGTGTGACTACCAAGACTGCAAGATCTCTCCGCGACTTCAAGTGAGAGGCAAGCCATGCTACGCCTTCAACATCTAGGTGGTTTGTTGGTTCATCTAAGAGAATCAATTGAAGATCATCAATTAGGAGTTTTGCCAATCCCACTCGGCGCTTCTCTCCTCCAGAGAGATTTCCGAACTTCCGTTCAAAGAGATGGTCATCAAATCCGCCAAAGAGACCTACAAAGATTTCTCGAATGCGGGCATCTCCTGCCCACTCATGCTTCTCGCGATCTCCTAATACAACTTCTCCCACAGTCGCCGTTGGATCTGCTTTATCTATCTGAGCTAAGAATCCGATATTGGTGGAGTTCGATTTAGTCACACGACCTTCATCAGCTGGCTCTTGCCCAGTGATGATCTTCATTAAAGTAGATTTGCCAGCTCCATTGCGACCGACAATGCCAATTCGCTCGCCTTCAGAGATGCCGAGGGAGACTTTTACTAGAAGTGGACGGATATCAAAGGCTTTGGAGACCTCTTCGATATTCACAAGATTGCGTGCCACGGTAGGAGAGCGTACCTTTCTTACATGAAGGTTACTGACCGCGAATACGCCCTTGAACTCGACCGAAATGACCCACTTGCTGGTTTTAAGAGCAGATTTGTCATCACAGATCCTGATCTTTGCTATCTCGATGGCAATTCACTGGGTCGTCTGCCTCACGAGACCATCAAAGCCGTCAACGACTTCCTCACACACGAATGGGGGCGTGAAGTTGTCACAGGATGGAGCCACTGGGTCGATGAAGCTCAGCCCGCAGGAGATTTGTTGGGTCGTTCAGTTCTAGGCGCTGGACCAGGTCAGGTATTGGTCTGCGATACGACTTCAGTTAATTTCTATCAACTCTGTCTTGCAGCGATTAATTCTCGTCCTGGTCGTAAAACTATCATCACAGATGCAGCAAACTTTCCAACTGACCGATACATCCTTGATGGAATCGCAAAGCAGCTCGGTCTGAACTTAGTAATTATTGATAACGAGAATCCTGCAATCTCTGAGAATGAAAGAATTACCGTTGATATCTTGAAGCCATACATGTCTGATGATGTGGCTCTGGTGACGCTAGAAGTGATTCAATATCGATCAGGTGCTCGTAATGACATTAAGTCAATTACAGATTATGTTCGTAGCTTTGGTGCATGGGTAGTATGGGATGCAAGCCATGCTGCAGGTGCAATTGAAATGAACTTCGATGCCAATGGTGTGGATTTAGCAGTTGGCTGCACATATAAGTACGGCAACTCTGGTCCAGGTTCTCCTGCATGGATGTATGTCTCAAAGCGCGTGCAGAAAGAGTTGCAAGTTCCTATTCAAGGTTGGTTTGCGCAAG
>CALEZA010000143.1 GCA_937927965.1 uncultured Candidatus Planktophila sp. | reverse complement strand
TTCCTACATAACCAACGAGATCAACGAGGCGGTTTGAGTAGCCCCACTCGTTGTCATACCAACCAACAACCTTCACTGTTGTACCGATTGCCTTAGTCAGCTGTGCATCGAAGATACAAGATGATGGATCGGTGACGATATCTGAAGAGACGATTGGGTCTTCTGTATAAGAGAGGAAGCCCTTGAGTGAACCTTCCGCCGCCTTCTTCATAGCTGCGTTGATCTGCTCAGCTGTCGCTTCCTTTGCAAGCTCGACTGTGAGGTCGGTTGCAGATCCTGTTGGAACTGGAACGCGCATTGCAAATCCATCAAGCTTGCCCTTGAGCTGTGGGAGAACGAGTGAAATCGCCTTAGCGGCACCAGTTGAGCTTGGGATGATGTTTGTTGCAGCAGCACGAGCACGGCGGAGATCCTTGTGTGGGAAGTCCAAAATAACCTGATCGTTTGTATATGCGTGAATTGTTGTCATCAAACCACGAACAATTCCGAACTCTTCGTCCAAGACCTTCGCCATTGGTGCAAGGCAGTTAGTTGTACATGAAGCGTTTGAAATAACATTATGGTTGGCTGGGTCATACTTCTCGTGGTTTACGCCCATCACGATTGTGATGTCCTCATCAGTTGCAGGAGCTGAGATGATGACCTTCTTTGCACCAGCGGTGATGTGCTTCTTAGCATCAGCAGCCTTGGTGAAGTGACCTGTTGACTCGATAACGATATCTGCGCCAACTGATGCCCATGGAAGGTTTGCTGGATCGCGATCTGCAAATACCTTAATTGTCTTTCCACCCACAGTAATTGTGTCATCTGTGTGTGAAACCTCTAGACCGAGGCGACCAAGGATTGAGTCATACTTCAAAAGGTGAGCAAGAGTTGCATTATCTGTAAGGTCGTTAATTCCGACGATATTGATATTTGGGTTGGTAAGAGCAGCACGGAAGAAATTGCGTCCGATGCGACCAAAACCGTTGATTCCGACATTAATCATGATAAACCTCGTCTATAAGAGTGGATTTCCCTAAATAAGCCCATATAAATAGGTGGCTAAAAAAGCGCCACAACGCTGGGACTTATGCGAAGGATACCAGTCAGGAAACTACTGGCAGGTTACTCGCCAAGCAGGTCAGGTGAGAGACCCGCCTCAGTATCTGGAATTCCAAGCTCCCCCGCACGCTTATCTGCCATCGCCAAAAGGCGACGAATGCGGCCTGCAATAGCATCTTTAGTCATAGGCGGTGTAGCGAGTGAGCCAAGTTCTTCAAGGCTGGCCTGGCCATGGGCGATGCGTAGCTCTCCAGCCTCTTTGAGGTGATCAGGCACGCTATCTCCAAGAATCTCCATCGCTCTCTGAACTCTTGCCGCCGCTGCAACGGCAGCCCTGGCAGATCTTCTGAGATTGGCATCGTCAAAATTGGCAAGGCGATTTGCCGTGGCACGGACTTCTCGACGCATTCGTCGCTCTTCCCAAGCAAGCACTGACTCATGAGCCCCAAGTCGGGTAAGAAGAGACCCGATGGCATCTCCATCACGAATCACCACTCGATCGATGCCACGAACTTCACGAGCTTTAGCGGCAATATTTAATCGTCGAGCAGCTCCCACCAGTGCTAGAGCAGCTTCTGGACCAGGACAAGTAATTTCAAGGGATGAAGATCGACCAGGTTCTGTCAATGAACCATGTGCGATAAATGCACCGCGCCATGCAGCCTCTGCATCGCACACATTGGCAGCAACCACCTGAGGCGGAAGACCTCTAATAGGGCGCCCATGAGAATCAATCAATCCTGTTTGGCGAGCTAACGCTTCTCCAGATTCAATTACTCGAACCACATAGCGTGAGCCTTTTCGCAATCCGCTCGAAGTAAGGACGGCAAGATCACTATCATGGCCATAGATATCGGCGATATCTTTCTTTAATCTGCGTGCAGATTGAGAAGTATCCAATTCAACTTCAATAACGACCTTACCTGCGGCAATATGTAATCCCCCTGCAAAGCGCAGGAGAGATGAGACCTCAGCTTTGCGACAACACGGTTTGGTAATCGTGAGTCTGCTGAGCTCGTCTTTGACCGCAGCTGTCATTGCCATGGGGCTATCCAACCAGTATTTCTTGCGCTATGTGAGAGAAAGTTGAGGCTAATTTTTCCTGATTGTGATGAATTGCCACCTTAGCATCGCGTAAATCGGCCTTATAGAAGGCTGTTCCCCGCTCGGAAAGGTGTGTAAGGAGCTCTTGCTCCCCTGAAAGGTGTTCATCTGCCACTACAAGGTCGAAGTGCAATTCAGGGGCATAGCGGCTCAAAATCTCAAGGTGTTCTAAAGGTGAATAACCGGCATATTCACCTTCGCCTTTGCGAGCTTCATGAGCATCGAGGTTGAGAAGGAGAATTTTCTTTGCGGGAGACGAGACAATCGCATCACGCAATTGCGGAACTAAAAGATGTGGAAGCACACTTGAAAACCAAGAGCCTGGACCCATCGTAATCCACTCTGCTTCAGCCAGTGCGGCCAATACTTCAGGTCGCACCTGAGGATCTTCGGGAATGATTCTCAATGACTCAAGTCGTCCAGATGTCGTTGCAACTGCAACTTGACCATGGGCATGGAGAATTTCTCCTCCATCATTGAATGTGGCTTCGATATCTAGAGGCTCACCAGTCATTGGCAAGACTCTTCCAATTACCTTCAATAAAGCGGCAACTTGATCCAAGCCCGCAACTGTATCTTCACCGCGATCCCAGAGAGCTGCGAGAAGTAAATTGCCCACTGCATGCCCGTCTAAAGCTCCACCGCTAGTAAAACGATATTGCATAATTTCAGCCCAGTTACGACCCCACTCATCATCGCTGCAGAGAGCAGCTAAGGCCATGCGCAGATCTCCTGGTGGAAGGATGGGAAATTCTTCCCTCAAACGCCCACTGGAACCACCGTTGTCTGCAACTGTTACGACAGCGGTGATGTCAGAGGTCAACGAACGCAATGCGGTAAGTGTTGCCGCTAAACCATGTCCTCCGCCGAGAGCAACTACTTTTGGCGAGAAACTCATTCACGACCAACATCTCGATGAGTGGCATGAGCTGAAATAGAAATATCACCTGAGTCATGATTGAGAAGTGAGGCAATCTCCCGCGCAACAGAAACTGAACGATGCTTTCCGCCTGTGCATCCGATTGCAATCGTCACATACTTCTTACCTTCACGAAGGTATCCAGGAATCATCTTCTCAATGACCGAAACATAAGATTCCACGAAATCTCTGACTCCATCACTTGCTAGGACATGGGAGTACACCTTGTCGTCAAGACCTGAAAGTGGTCGAAGTTCAGGAATCCAATGAGGATTGGGGATAAAGCGGCAATCGAGGACAAGATCTGCATCAACTGGAATTCCATACTTATAACCAAACGAAAGAACATTGATTCGAAGTGCTTGGGCCATTCCCTCAGCAAAAATCTCTGCAGTGCGCTTTTCTAGTTGATGGACATTGAGATTTGAAGTATCGATAACCACATCGGCTTGAATGCGTAGCTCTTCTAGTTTTGCTCGTTCTCTAGAAATTCCATCGACAATTCGATCTGTTGACTGAAGAGGATGCGGTCTACGGGTTGATTCAAATCGCTGAACTAGAGCCTGGTCTGTGGCATCTAGAAATAGAAGGCGATATTTGACAGAGCTGTTCTTGAGGTTTTCCATGGCACTGCTCAATGCATCGAAGAATTTTCCTCCACGAACATCGACCACAACGGCAACGGAGGACTCTGTCTTCTCCATCTCTGTGGCAAGTTCGGGTAAGAGAGATGGCGGCAAGTTATCCACCACATGCCAACCCAGATCTTCCAAGGCATGTGCCACTGTGGAGCGACCAGCACCTGACATACCCGTCAGAATTAAGAGTTCACGATTGCTCATGGCTTTATTCTGCCCTATCCGTCAAGTATCGAGAATCTCGCCTGTTTCCATATCGACTCCAGGATTCGAGAGCGCGCTCAAATGAGAGAAGATGATTCCCGCGATTGTTGAGCCTATTCCAGGAGTAGTCTCTAGCTCTTCCAAACTCGCTTTACGAATGGCTGAAACAGAGCCGAATCTCTCAAGGAGCGCTTTGCGGCGAGACTCCCCCAATTGAGGGATTTCATCTAAGAGTGATTCCAACATAACTTTTGAGCGCTTGGATCTGTGGAATGTGATTGCAAATCTATGTGCTTCATCTCGCGCTCTCTGCAAGAGATACATTCCCTCACTTGTTCTAGGAAGGATGAGCGGATCTTGACTATGTGGGAGCCAGACCTCTTCAAGGCGTTTTGCTAAACCAACCAAGGCGATATCTGTAATTCCTAATTCATCCAGCGCCCTCTGAGCCGCGGCAACTTGGGGTGCACCGCCATCGACAACAATGAGTTGCGGCGGATATGCAAACTTTGAAAGTTTTCCACCGCTTTCAGCAACTTCAGAGTGATTGACTTGGCGATCTGCCAAGAGTCTCTTCATTCTTCGAGTGATAACCTGATGCATAGCTCTGGTGTCATCGGAGGCCGTCTCTGTATCAATGGCAAATCTTCTATATTCGCTCTTTTTCGCTAATCCATCTTCGAATACCACCATAGAAGCCACAACCGAAGTGCCAGAAATATTTGAGATGTCGTAACATTCAATGCGAAGCGGAGTGCGAGGAAGTTCAAGTACTTCCTCGAGCTCAATGAGTGCTTTGCCCGAAACTGCAGCATCAGTAGCTCTCTTACTCATAAATTGAACAAGAGCGTAGTGAGCATTGCGCTCAACTGTCTGAAGAAGTTCCACCTTATCTCCGCGCTGAGGCACCTTCAAATTTACTTTCTTACCTGCCATGGAGCCGAGCCACTCCCCTAAAGCTTCTCGATCTGCGGGCTCTTGATTGATATGAATGGTCGACGGAATTTCAGTAGTCCCATCGCCATAGATGGAAAAAAGAAGTGAGGACCACTGATCATCTCCTTCCAAGGTTCTCTCCTGGTCAACAATCCAAGATCGAGAGCCTTTGATGGAACCTCTCCTGACAACAAAAATTGACCCTGCGGCATGGAGACCTTCTTCATGGATTGCTATGAAGTCACCATCTAGTTCATCAGAGAGATTGCCTTGAGTAGATTTCTGCGCCTTTTCAAATGCCTCAATCTGATCTCGAATTCGTGCAGCTCTTTCAAATTCTTCTCTCTCTGAGGCGAGAGCCATCTCTGCTCTAAGTGTCGGAAGGATGTCCTCCATTCCCGCTTCCATAAATGCATCAAGCTTGACTGCGATTTCTCTGTGCTCCTCTGGTGTCACCC
Organism: uncultured Candidatus Planktophila sp.; assembly: GCA_937927965.1. Taxonomy (GTDB): domain Bacteria; phylum Actinomycetota; class Actinomycetes; order Nanopelagicales; family Nanopelagicaceae; genus Planktophila. Next base: position 6,309 of record CALEZA010000143.1, on the reverse strand, counting down.
ACCCCACGCAAGGCGCAGCACACTTACCAATATCACCCAAGAGGCATTGCCTTTTAGATTTCTGAGCTCTCGCAAAGTTTCCAGCTGTGCAAGAGCGTACGGGGAATACTTTCAGAAGTACCTCGTATGTATTTCGCAGAGCCCAGGCGTTTGTGTATGGACCGAAATACTTAAGTCCAGATCTCTTCTCTTTGCGAGTGATGAAGATTCTCGGAAACTCATCCTCCATAGATATTGCTAGATATGGATATGACTTATCGTCTTTAAATTGAACATTGTATGTTGGGTGATATTGCTTGATCCATGAAAACTCAAGTGCCAGTGCTTCGAGTTCTGTGGCAACTATCGTCCAATCCACCCGCACAGCTTCATGCACCATGCGATATGTCTTCTGAGCAAGATTTGATTGAAAGTAGGAACTTAAACGATTCTTTAAGTTCTTCGCCTTGCCAACATAAATCACCTTGTCGCTCTTGTTGTAGAAGCGATAGACACCTGGTTCTTCAGGGATGTCGGTTGGCCTATATGTGGCTGGATCTGCCATCGCTACTTCTTCTTCGCAGCTGGAGTCTTCTTTGTAGGAGCCTTTGAGGCTCTATTACTTTCAAGAATCTCCGCAAGGAACTGACCGGTGTAGCTGGCCTTCACCTTTGCCACTTCCTCTGGAGTGCCTTGAGCAACAACCAGACCACCACGGAATCCGCCTTCTGGACCCATATCAATGACCCAATCAGAAGATTTAATGACATCAAGGTTGTGTTCGATTACAACAACAGTATTTCCCGTTTCAACAAGTCTCTTTAAAACGCCCAAGAGCTTATTCACATCTTCGAAGTGAAGGCCAGTTGTTGGTTCGTCAAGAACATAAATGGTGCGACCAGTTGATCGTCGCTGTAGTTCGGTTGCAAGCTTGACGCGTTGTGCCTCGCCGCCCGAGAGTGTTGGGGCAGACTGTCCCAACCGCACATATCCCAGCCCCACATCACAAAGGGTCTTGAGGTAACGAGCAATTGTCGGAACAGATTCAAAGAACTCATGAGCAATTTCAATTGGCATATCGAGTACTTCTGCAATTGTCTTGCCCTTGTAGTGCACTTCAAGTGTCTCTCGGTTATAGCGAGCCCCATGGCAAACCTCGCACGGTACATAAACATCAGGAAGGAAGTTCATTTCGATCGTGATAGTTCCATCACCCGAGCAATTCTCGCAGCGACCACCTTTCACATTAAACGAGAAGCGACCCTGCTGATAGCCACGCACCTTTGCCTCAGATGTTTCGGCAAAGAGTGCTCGAACCTTGTCGAAGACACCTGTGTAGGTTGCCGGGTTAGATCGAGGGGTTCGGCCAATCGGAGATTGATCCACATGAACTACCTTGTCGAGTTGGTCGATACCAGTCACAGTTCTATGGCGCCCAGGAACTAATCTCGCTCCATTGAGCTTGTTCGCAAGGGTTGTGTAGAGAATGTCATTGACGAGTGTCGACTTTCCAGAGCCACTGACGCCAGTAACGGATACAAAGAGTCCAAGGGGAATTTCAACTTCAATATCTTTGAGGTTATTCTCCTTAGCGCCTTTGACAACCAACTTGCGCTTTGGGTCCACAGGTCGCCGCGTCTTTGGGATTTCAATCGATTTACGACCTGACAGATAAGCACCCGTAATTGATTCTTTGGAAGCAATGAGGTCTTCATAGGAGCCAGAGACAACAACCTTTCCGCCGTGTTCACCCGCGCCAGGTCCAATATCGACCACCCAATCAGCGGTGCGAATGGTTTCTTCATCGTGCTCAACCACAATGAGTGTGTTGCCTAGATTTCGAAGGCGAGTAAGGGTATCGATCAAGCGTCGGTTATCTCTTTGATGAAGACCGATACTTGGCTCATCCAGCACATAGAGAACACCGACAAGCCCTGAACCAATTTGAGTTGCTAAACGGATGCGTTGAGCTTCTCCACCTGAGAGCGTTGCAGCAGGGCGATCAAGTGAGAGGTAATCTAATCCAACATCGAGAAGGAAGCCCAAGCGTGCATGAACTTCTTTCATTACTCGCTCAGCGATTTGAGCCTCTCGAGAGTTAAGTTCAATACCTTTGAGGAAAGTTGCACAGTCATCTATGGATAGAAGACACACTTCGGCAATCGATTTTCCGCCAATTGTGACAGCTAGTACCTCTGGCTTAAGGCGAGCACCTTTACATGCAGGACATGGTGTCTCGCGCATATATGCTTCATATTTCTCGCGGCTGTAATCGCTGTCAGTCTCAGAGTGGCGACGATGGATAAATGGAATTACACCTTCAAATCCAGTGGAGTAGTTGCGAACTCTTCCATAGCGATTCTTGTACTTTACATGGACCTCATAATCGAATCCATTAATGACAGCATCTTTAGCTTTGACGGAGAGCTTTTTCCATGGGGTATCAAGACTGAACTTCATCTCCCCTGCAAGAGCCTCAAGGAGACGAAGGAAATACTCAGACGACTGTCCGCCAGCCCATGGAGCAATTGCTCCATCGTTAATTGAAATTGAATCATCAGGAATGATGAGTTCTTCATCCACTTCGAGTTTTGTGCCAATTCCAGAACACTCTGGACACGCACCAAAAGGTGAGTTGAAAGAAAATGATCGCGGTTCGAGCTCCTCGAAGGAGAGATTGCAGTCATGGCATGCAAGGTGCTCGCTAAAGACGCGCTCCTTTTCATCACCCTTTGCATCAACAAAATCGAGAATAACAAGACCACTGGCTAGCTTGAGTGCGGTTTCAATTGAGTCGGTCAATCGAGATTTACTCTCAGCCTTTGCTGTGAGGCGATCGACGACAACTTCAATCGTGTGCTTCTCCTGCTTCTTTAATTTAGGAGCTTCTGCCAATTGAATCGTCTCTCCATCAACACGAGCTCTTGAATAGCCCTGAGTAATCAGGTCGCTAAAGAGATCTACAAATTCTCCCTTTCTCTCGCGAACTACTGGAGCAAGGACCTGAAACTTTGTGGTTGCAGGCATTGTGAGAATTTGATCAACAATCTGTTGAGGAGATTGGCGAGAGACTGCCTTGCCGCAACTAGGGCAGTGTGGACGGCCAGCACGAGCAAAGAGAAGGCGAAGGTAGTCATACACCTCTGTAATAGTTCCAACCGTGGATCGCGGATTTCGATTGGTGGACTTCTGATCGATAGAAACTGCAGGAGAAAGGCCCTCAATAAAATCAACATCGGGCTTATCCATCTGCCCTAAGAATTGACGGGCATATGCTGAAAGTGACTCCACATAGCGGCGCTGTCCTTCAGCAAAGATTGTGTCGAAAGCAAGAGAGGATTTACCAGAACCTGAGAGACCGGTAAAGACGATGAGCGCATCTCGTGGGAGCTCCAGTGAAACATCCTTGAGGTTATGTTCGCGTGCTCCGCGAATAACCAACTTTTCAATGCTCACTAATGTCCCGCCTCTTCCATTGATCTCAACTCTCGCTTCAACTCTTTGATTTCATCTCGAAGTCGCCCAGCAAGTTCAAACTGAAGTTCATCTGCCGCGCCGCGCATCTGCTCGGTGAGGGAGCCTATCAATGCAGCGAGCTCTTGGCGTGCCAAGGTTCCCTTGCCTCGCTCAACGAATGGAATTCCTTTAGCGGCTCCCTTTATTCCAGCGATAAGTTCGTCTGTGTCATCACTCTCACGGGCAATCAGGTCGGTTATATCGGCAATCTTCTTTCTAAGAGGCTGCGGATCCACTCCCTTTTCAAGGTTATAAGCAACTTGCTTTGCTCTGCGTCGATTGGTCTCATCAATAGCTTTCTCCATGGATGCAGTGATGTTATCTGCATACATATGAACCTCACCTGAGACATTTCGGGCAGCACGGCCAATGGTCTGGATGAGTGATGTGGCAGAACGCAGGAATCCTTCCTTGTCTGCATCCAAAATGGAGACTAGAGATACCTCAGGAAGATCCAAACCCTCTCTGAGCAAGTTAATTCCAATCAACACATCGTATTCACCAGATCTAAGCTCCCGAAGAAGTTCAACTCGACGCAAGGTGTCAACCTCAGAATGGAGGTATCGAACTCTCACTCCCCTCTCCTGTAAGTAATCCGTGAGATCCTCTGACATCTTTTTGGTAAGGGTGGTGACTAGAACTCTCTCATTGCGCTCTGCTCGAATATTGATTTCATTGAGAAGATCATCAATCTGACCCTTGATTGGTTTGATGACAATTTTTGGATCTATAAGGCCAGTTGGGCGGATAACTTGCTCAACAACATCTCCCTTAACTTTCTCAAGTTCATACTTACCTGGAGTTGCGGATAGATAAATTGTTTGTCCCACACGCTCTTGAAATTCTGGCCACTTCAAAGGTCTATTATCGAGTGCACTTGGAAGTCGGAATCCATGTTCCACGAGAGTTCTCTTGCGGGAAGCATCCCCCTCATACATAGCGCCTATCTGTGGGACCGTCACATGGCTTTCATCGATGACGAGAAGGAAGTCCTCAGGAAAATAATCGAGAAGACAGTTAGGGGCCGAGCCAGGTTCGCGACCATCCAAGTGGCGAGAGTAGTTCTCAATTCCTGAACAAAATCCAAGTTGCTCCATCATCTCAAGATCGAATGTAGTTCGCATTCGCAGACGCTGCTCTTCAAGAAGTTTGTTTTGTTTGATGAAGGTGTTGAGCTGAATTTGCAATTCATCTTGAATATCGCTCATCGCCCTCTTCATAGTCTCTGGGCCAGCGGCGTAGTGGGTAGCTGGGAAGATATACATCTCCTCCTCATCCCTAACAATTTCACCTGTTAATGGATTAAGAGTTGTAATCTGCTCAATCTCATCCCCGAACATCTCAATGCGAATGGCAAGCTCTTCATACATGGGAATGATTTCGATTGTGTCACCACGAACTCGGAAAGTTCCACGCTCGAACGCGACATCGTTTCGCTTGTATTGAACATCTACAAATCTGCGCAGAAGAGCGTTGCGCTCAATCTCATCCCCCACCTTGAGATGAATCATTCGGTCGATATATTCCTGAGGGGTACCTAGTCCATAGATACACGAAACAGTTGCAACGACTATGACATCTCTGCGAGTCAGCAACGAATTGGTCGCTGAGTGACGAAGGCGCTCCACCTCGTCATTAACACTTGAATCTTTCTCAATAAATGTATCCGTCTGAGGAACATATGCTTCAGGTTGGTAGTAGTCGTAATAGGAGACAAAGTACTCAACAGCATTATTCGGCAGAAGCTCACGAAACTCATTAGCAAGCTGGGCAGCTAAAGTTTTGTTGGGAGCTAAAACCAAGGTGGGTCGTTGCAGCTTCTCCACTAGCCACGCTGTCGTTGCAGACTTTCCAGTTCCTGTAGCTCCAAGCAGAACTACATCACGCTCACCTGCATTGATACGGCGTGCGATCTCTTCGATCGCAGCGGGCTGATCTCCTGCTGGCACATAATCGCTGATTACCTGAAATGGAGCAACCTTGCGCTGAACTTCACTTACTGGACGCATTGAGTTCGCTCTCCCAGAGACGGGCTACCTGCGAAAAGAGATCAGCTCTATCTCCATCATTGACTAAGACGCAATCAGCGATTGCTTCTCGTTCTGTCTGTGAAGCTTGAGCTGCAATTCTTCGCTCTGCCTCGTCCTCATCCATCCCTCTTTCAAAGAGGCGGTCAAGGCGATTTTCAATATCTGCCTCAACCGTGATGATGTAATCGAATTTGTCTGCAGCCCCTGTCTCAACTAAGAGAGGAATCTCGTAAACCAATACATCTCCAGGTGATAGCGCCTTAATTCGATCGGCCAACAATTGCTGAACTCGAGGATGGACTATCGCTTCCAACTCTTTGCGCTTTCCAGAATCCTTAAAGACGATGCTGCCTAACTTTTGGCGATCGATTTCTCCGTCCACCAAAATTGATTCACCGAAGTGTTGGACAACTTCTTTAAAACCACTCGAACCAGGTTCAATGGCCTCTCGAGCTAATTTATCCGCATCGATAACGAGAGCTCCGAGTTGGGCAAACATATTGGACACGGTGGATTTACCTGCACCGATTCCCCCTGTAAGCCCCACAATCTTCATGCGTGAACCTTACCGAGAACCAGTCGAAATATCTTTTAGGAGAAAGAAGAAGGCCCCCAATCAGATGACAGAGGGCCTTCTTGAGTGAACTACTTACTCTGCTGGAGTTGCTGCAGCTTCTGCTGCCTGTGCTTCAGCCTTCTGCTTCTTGTGAGCAAGGAAGCGCTGCTGAGCTTCAGCGTACTGACGCTCCCACTCTTCGCGCTGTGCTTCGAAGCCTGGCTTCCA
>CALEZA010000142.1 GCA_937927965.1 uncultured Candidatus Planktophila sp. | reverse complement strand
CAGCTGCAATCTCCACCTTAGAGACAACTGGTCTCATGGGTGAGATGAATGAACGCCTTGCCACAGATCCTGTCTTAGCAGGCGAATATGCTGCAGCACATGATGATTACATCGCATCTCGTTCAGCTCTTGGAATTGATGTGCCAGAGGTGGAGAACATCTCTGCAGGCGGAATGCCCGATCGCGTGAAGTGTCTTCACTCTCTCGTCGCACATTCTCTCTCTGCAGGAGAAGGCATCAATCCTTTAGGTGATGAAGCACTTGCCAAACTTCCTGAGTGGTGGAAGTTCATCCCATGCGAGTAGCAGCCATTGATTGCGGCACCAACTCAATCAGACTTCTCATTGCAGATATTGAAGGTAGTAATTTCCGCGAGATCACACGCATTATGGAAGTTGTTCGCCTGGGACAAGGTGTTGATAAAACAGGAGAGTTTCATCCTGATGCGATTGCTCGCACACTTGCGGCTGTGGATCAATTTGCTCTTGAGATCGCACGCAGAGGCGTGGAGAAGATTCGCTTCTGTGCCACCAGTGCCACACGCGATGCAACTAATCGCCATCTCTTCATCGATGGAGTCAGAGAGCGTTTAGGCATTGAGATTGAAGTGATTGCAGGAGAAGTAGAAGCGGCCCTGTCATTCCAAGGTGCAACAAAGGATTTTGATAAGTCACAAGGACCATTCTTGGTCATTGATATTGGCGGAGGCTCCACAGAGTTTGTCTTTGGCACAGACTCCGTTGAAGTAGCTCGCAGCATGAATATCGGATGTGTTCGCATGGCAGAGCGCCACTTCACAGGAGATCAGCCAGATCCAGGCCAGATTGCATCTGCCATCGAAGATATTGATGAGGCAATACGCACTGCAGGAAAGAGCGTTCCTATTACTCAAGCTAAGACTTTGATTGCAGTAGCTGGCACTGCCACAACAGTGGCAGCGGCAGCTCTCGATCTACCTGAATACGATCGCTATGCCATTCACTTGGCTCGCATCAGCGCATCCCGCACACATGAAATTTCTCAGCAGCTTCTCAAA
>CALEZA010000141.1 GCA_937927965.1 uncultured Candidatus Planktophila sp. | reverse complement strand
GCTTGCCTGAACAAGCTGCGTTCGCTGCTGGAGCTACTGCAACAACTGATGCTGTTGCAAGACCGAGCGCCGCAACGAGTGAGACTAGACGTGTCTTCTTCATGTGGTGCCTTTCCTGTTTTTATCCCGGGACAGGGAGGGTTGAAGGGTAGTGGTGTGGGGTGAGCCCAGACAAGGCGATATGGCCAAAAATCAGGCGTGGGAGGTTACTTTTTGGTTACGAATTGGGGCTGTCTCACCTATCGAGAGCAGCCTCAGGGGAAATGACGGCCAAGGCCACTTCTTTCATAGTGAGGCGTCGATCCATCGCCGCTCTCTGAATCCAACTAAAGGCTTCTGGCTCTGAAAGGTTAAGGGCCTTCATCAATATCCCCTTGGCCCTATCAATAATCTTTCGTGTCTCCAGGCGTTCGTGGAGATCTGCAACTTCTTCAGCAAGTGATCTCATCTGAGTATGGCGGCTAATCGCAATTTCAATAGCTGGGACGAGGTCTGCGATAGTAAATGGCTTAACCACATATGCCATCACACCTGCATCGCGTGCTCTATCAACCAATTCCTTCTGGCTAAATGCTGTCAACATTAATACAGGTGCAATCGAGATGATTTTCTCTGCAGCGGAGATTCCATCGAGGACGGGCATCTTCACATCAAGGATGCAAAGATCTGGTTTATGCTCATTTGCAAGAGCTATTGCTTCTTCACCATTGGTTGCTTCAGCGACTACCGTGTAGCCAGCCTCCCCCAACATCTCAATTAAGTCCATGCGAATGAGGGCTTCGTCTTCGGCGACGAGAATGCGAGTACTCATATCTATTCATCCTTTCAGGATGGAGATGAACTCTTGCGTGCCCCGAGTCGGATTCGAACCGACACTATGCAGTGTTTGAGACTGCCCTCTCTACCGTTGGAGTACCGAGGCTAACGCGGCAATCCTACCTGATGAAGATGGGTTACTTGTATGCGGGAACAACGCCATTAACGGCATCGCCCACTCGATGAACTCGCATAGCGTTGGTCGATCCTGGAATTCCTGGAGGTGCACCAGCGACGATCATGACAGTCTCACCCTCAGCAGCTCGCTTTGAGTCGATAAGTAATCTATCTGCCTGCAACACCATGTCATCTGTGTGCTTCACCATTGGAGAGACGATTGGCTCAATTCCCCATGAGAGTGCAAGGCGGTTATAGGTTCCAATTTCTGGAGTGATGGCAAGGATAGGAATATAAGAACGAATACGAGAGATTCGACGAGCTGAGTCACCTGATTGAGTAAATGTCACGAGATATTTTGCTCCAAGCACATCACCCACCTCAGCTGCTGCCTTAGTGATTGCTCCACCCTTGGTGCGCGGTGCGTGAGTAAGAGGGCGAATGCGATCAAGACCTTCTTGCTCAGTCTTTTCAATAATGCGAGCCATAGTCTCCACAGCTTCAATCGCAAAATCTCCCACCGAGGTCTCACCTGAGAGCATCAGAGCGTCAGCTCCATCAAGGACCGCATTTGCACAGTCTGTAGCTTCAGCGCGAGTTGGGCGTGAATTGGTAATCATGGAATCGAGCATCTGGGTCGCCACAATCACGGGCTTTGCTGCATCGCGAGCGAGCTCAATACAACGCTTCTGGACCATCGGAACATCTTCGATAGGCATCTCAACGCCAAGATCTCCACGAGCGACCATAATTCCATCGAAGGCGTTCACAATCTCTTCGAGATTATCTACAGCCTGAGGCTTCTCAATCTTTGCGATGACTGGGATGTGAATTCCCACTTCATCCATAATTGCATGAACATCCTTGATATCTGCAGCATTGCGAACAAATGAGAGTGCGATGAAGTCAGCACCTGCACGAAGTCCCCAACGAAGATCTTCTTCATCCTTTTCTGACATCGCTGGAACTGAAACAGCCACACCAGGAAGGTTAATTCCTTTGTTATTGCTGACCGCTCCAGGGAAGATGCACTTGGTAACAACATCATTTCCCTTCACATCAAGAACTTCTACAGTAACTTTTCCGTCATCAATCATGATGAAATCTCCAGGCTTACAATCACCTGGCAGACCTTTATAAGTGGTTCCTACACGCTCCTTTGTGCCTGGAACTTCATCAGTTGTAATGGTGAAGATATCTCCACGAGCGAGCTCATGAGGACCGTTTTCAAAGCGTGCCAGACGAATCTTTGGACCTTGAAGGTCAACCAGAATTGCAACTGCCTTCCCAGCCTCTTTTGCTGCTGCACGAACGCGATCAAGGCGTCCCTGGTGCTCTTCATAGGAACCGTGTGAAAGGTTGAGACGAGCCATATTCATTCCAGCTGCGATGAGCTCTCGCACCTTCTCTGGAGATTCAACGGCAGGACCCATGGTGCATACAATTTTGGCGCGGCGCATGCGAGTACCTTACACGAGCAACTGGCGAGTAGTGGGCTCGATAGGTGATGGGAGTTGCGTCTCACCCATGAGATATCTATCCACTGCAGCTGCCGCTGAACGACCTTCTGCAATAGCCCACACAATCAGTGATTGTCCGCGACCTGCATCACCTGCAACGAAGACATCTTCTTGAGATGTTTGGAAATCTCCATTGCGCTTAATATTGCCGCGTTCATCGAGTTCTACTTCTAATTGATCGATAAGTTCACTCTTTTCAGGACCTGTAAAGCCCATTGCAAGGAATGCAAAATCCGCTGGGAGTTCTCTCTCAGTTCCAGGAACTGATTCAAACTTTCCATCAACAAACTTTGTTTCAACAATCTTGAGAGCGCGAAGATTTCCATTTTCGTCACCCAAGAACTCTTCTGTGCTGACTCCAAAGATTCGGTTATCGAGCTCTTCATGTGCACTAGAGATACGGAAGATCATTGGATATGTAGGCCATGGCTGACCTGATGGACGCTCCTCCGTTGGGCGAGGCATAATTTCAAGCTGTGTAACGCTGGCAGCGCCTTGGCGAATCGAAGTTCCCAGGCAATCTGCTCCCGTATCTCCTCCACCCAAGATCACTACATGCTTTCCTGCAACATTGATTGGTGGATTCTCAACTTCACCAAGAGCTTGCTTATTTCCCCATGGAAGAAATTCCATCGCCTGATAAATGCCTTTGAGTTCGCGACCCTTCACTGAAAGGTCGCGCCATTGAGTGGCACCGATGGCAACAACAACTGCGTCATAGCGAGTGCGTAGAGCTGCTCCTGTGATGTCTACACCAGCTGCAACTCCTGGACGGAAACGAGTTCCCTCTTGCTCCATCTGAGCTAGACGACGATCGAGAATGTTCTTCTCCATTTTGAATTCTGGAATTCCGTAGCGAAGAAGTCCTCCGATTTTATCTGCTCGCTCATAGACGGCCACAGTGTGACCAGCACGAGTGAGTTGTTGAGCTGCAGCAAGACCAGCTGGACCTGAACCAATTATCGCGACAGTCTTACCTGTGAGGCGATCTGGGATCATTGGCTTTACTGCGCCAAATCCAAATGCTTCTTCAATGGTTCGAAGTTCAACTTGCTTGATAGTCACAGGATCTTGATTGATGCCGACAACGCACGCTGTCTCGCAAGGTGCAGGACAAAGACGACCCGTGAACTCAGGGAAGTTATTGGTCGCATGAAGTCGATCGAGTGCATCCGACTTATATCCACGCCACATCAAGTCATTCCACTCGGGAATAAGGTTTCCGAGTGGGCATCCGTTGTGACAGAAAGGAATTCCGCAATCCATGCAACGGCCAGCCTGCTTTTGCAAGTGATCAAAGCTCTGTGGCTCATACACTTCACGCCAATCCTTGATGCGAACATCGACTGGACGACGCTTAGGAGTCTCTCGAGGAGTTGTCATAAAACCCTTTGGATCAGCCATTTGCTGCAACCTCCATT
>CALEZA010000140.1 GCA_937927965.1 uncultured Candidatus Planktophila sp. | reverse complement strand
CCGATATAGCGAGAGTCATCGAGTGAGATACCCATATAGAGAACTTCAGTCATTAAAGGACCAAAGAAGATCAGCGCAAATGCGCTAGGTACTGTGACCACTCCAACCATTTTGATTGCACGAATTAATTGAAGGCGAACATCTTCCACCTTCTTCTCAATAGCAAGCTTTGATAGATGCGGAAGAAGCGCAGTCACAATAGAGATCGTGACAATCGAATATGGAAGAAGCATGATGTAGTAAGCGCTGGTATATGGAGTAAAGCCCACGCCAGTTTCAATCCCAGCCTGAGCGCTTCTTACTGCAGCTGCAGTAGCCACATTCACCGTTACTAAATATCCAAGTTGAGAGATAGCAACATAGAGCAGAGTCCATGCGGCAAGTGAGAATGATTTACCCAAACCCTGCACGCCAAAGATTGGACGCAATTTAATTCCAGAACGCCTCACAACGGGGATCAATATCAGCGCTTGAATGACAACTCCTGCTGTAGTTCCCCATCCCAGCAATTGAACTTGGAAATCTGTAATTCCATCAATGGTCAGTGAGTGTTGGATCGCAAGAATGGCTCCAAAGATAGCGATAACAACGAGATTGTTGGCAATTGGTGCCCACATCAGAGGGGCGAATGATCCTCGAGCGGTAGCAACTTGGCCAAGCATGGTGAAGAGTCCAAGGAAGAAGATTTGAGGAAGGCAGTAGCGAGTAAAGGCAACAGCGATAGCTTGCTCGCGCTCAAAACCAACAGCTGAAAATTCAGGTGCATAGAGCCGCACAAGATATGGAGCACAGAGAACTCCGATAAGAACAAGAGCTAAGAGAATTCCTGAGATTGTTGTTACTAAGCGCGAAGCGAATGCATGGCCACCATCTTCATCGCTAAAGGAGCGAACAAGCTGTGGAACAAATATTGCTGTCAGTGCGCCACCCACAAGAAGGTTATAAAGAATATTGGGCATTGTGTTGGCAACATTGTAGGTATCTGCCAAGAGAGCAGTACCAAGTACTGCAACTCCCAAGATTGCTCTAAAGAATCCAGTGATGCGAGAGAAGATTGTTCCCAAAGCCATAATGGAGGAGGCTTTAAAGAGCTCATTATTTTTCAACTCTACTCCTCCTAATTCTTCTTACCGATTGAGTGATCGCCGCTAAGAACAAGAGAAGTGCAGCACCTGTTGTAAACCAGGTGACTCGATTATCGATCACAGTAAGTGAGAGATTGAGTTTAGATACCTGTCCCACAAGATTTCCTTGCGGAGTCATAAATTGTGCAAGGACAAGAGTGGAACCTGGAGCAATCACTTTAAATGGAACAGAGATTTGAATACGCGACTTTGCAGGGATGGTGATATTGCTTAGATTCTCAACCTGCACGCGAGAATTCATAGGAATTAGTGAAAGATTGACGGTCGTTGCAGTTTCAAAACTATTCACGAGAGTCAGAGGGACTTTCACGCTCTCAGATGTGAGTTGATATCGCCCGGAGATAACTCGCAATTTATTGGACACCTTCTTCACAGCATTGGTTGCTGAGTAAGACCAATAAGCACGATCATCGCTATTGAGAAGTGGGTTGAGAACTCTTCCCAAATTAAGGCGAAGCTCATCTATCTCAGGTGAATCAACCACCTTATTTAGACCTAGTAATAAGAGGCGCTCTGAGCGGTAATCACGCTGAAAATCAAAGCTCAACCCCGAACTTCCAGCCCCCCACCCATTTTGTGAGATCACAGGGCGGTTAAAGAAAACCTCTAGTTTTTCTTGCGCTGTGCTGGAGTAATAATCGAGTTCACTTCCTGCAAGACGATTTGCCATTGATGCATCTGGATTTCCATAAGGAAGAGCAACGATCGGATTTCCAATCGTCACAATCTTTAATTGTTGAAGCCAGATTTGAGCAATGCCTTCACCAACTGGATCACTTTTGCCTTTGAAGTCATAACCATCTGCCATATCGAGCACTTCATCGATGAGAGCTGCATCTATGACCCATGTGGCTGTTCCATTATTTTCAAAGAGCGCTTTGCCTAATTTTCCGCCAGGTGTAAGAGAATTAAGTAAATCATTATCTCTAAATGTCCCATCAAAATTTCTATGTGGGATATCAACAATTCGAATAACAGGAGTTGCTGCATGGGATGCTGGCAAAGCGATCATTGAGAGAAGAAGTGCGGCGAGCGCGGCAACTAACTTCTTCATAGCGCAGCTAACTCTGTTGCAGCATTGGTGCGGGCAATGAGCTTCTTCTCATCAGGATAGGCAAGTCGATCCACTATCTCACCGAGTGGAAACCATGCCACCTCATCTACTTCACTCTCTTGAGCTGCAAGCAATCCACCATCTTCTCTAAAGAGATAGTGATGGACAGTCTTATGAATTCTCTTGCCACCTGCCATAAACCAGAAATCAATAACCCCAAGAGATTTCTCTATGACAGAGACGATGCCTGTTTCTTCCTGTACCTCACGAAGTGCGGCTTGCTCAGGAGTTTCTCCCTCCTCAATATGTCCTTTAGGAAGAGACCAGAGGATGCGTTTACCTGTTGCATCTTTTAAATCACGCCGACCAATAAGAAGGCCAAGCTTTCCTGTGCGATCTACAACGAGACCACCAGCGCTGACTTCATCTACTCGCTTCGCATAGACAGGGGCAGCCTTCTTCTTAGGAGGGTTGTTGCTCTGCCCTTGGGAGGGTGAATTCTGTGGGGAGCGATGCGCTGGGCGCTTGCGCCTACGCTTCTTCTTCGTACCTTCGCTGCCCGCACTAGGTGCCGGGTTCATGGTTTAAGGGTACGCGACTAGGCTTATCTATTGTGAGTAATGAGAAGACGACTTTAGGGCGCGAGTTGGCCCTTGCCTCCCTTGTGGAGCGAGCACCCCTGGCCAGCTCACTGGCTGCTGCCTTTAAAGAGAAGGGTTATCGCCTCGCCCTTGTGGGTGGCCCTGTCCGCGATGCAATTCTCGGTCGCCTTGGCAATGATCTCGATTTCACAACAGATGCTCATCCACTAGAGACTAAGAAGATTCTCAAAGTGTGGGCCGAAAATATTTGGGATACAGGTATTGCTTTTGGAACTGTTGCTGGAAAGCGCGGTGACACAACTGTTGAGGTAACAACATATCGCACAGAGAAATACGAAGATGACTCTCGCAATCCTGATGTTGAATTTGGAGATTCCATTGAAGGAGATCTCTCTCGTCGTGATTTCACAATCAACTCAATGGCTTTAGAGCTCACAACAGAAGTTCCAGAATTTATTGATCCATTTAATGGAATCGATGATTTAGCAAAGAAGATTCTGCGCACTCCAGTAAGTGCTGCACAATCATTTAGTGATGATCCGCTGCGCATGATGCGAGCAGCACGCTTTGCAAGCCAATTAGATTTCACACTCGATGAAGATGTTGTTGATGCTCTCCACAATATGGCTGGACGAATCACAATAATTTCAGCTGAGCGAGTGCGTGATGAATTCACAAAACTTCTTATGTCACCTCATCCACGCATTGGAATCACAATTCTTGTCGATTCAGGTCTCGCTGATTTTGTTCTCCCTGAAATTCCAAAGCTGCGTCTTGAAATTGATGAACACCATCACCATAAGGATGTCTATGAACACTCCATCACTGTGCTGGAGCAAGCAATCACACAGGAAGAACGCTTAGGTGGACCTAACCTTGTAATTCGTCTTGCCGCACTCCTTCATGACATTGGTAAACCAAAGACTCGCAATCTCATTGCAGGCGGTGGTGTCTCTTTCCATCACCACGAAGTTGTGGGAGCTCGCCTTGCAAAGAAGAGGTTGAAAGAGCTCCGCTTTGATAATGACACCATCGATGCGGTGGAAACTTTGACTGCTCTCCACCTTCGCTTCCACGGTTATGGAGAAGGAGAGTGGACTGATAGCGCTGTGCGCAGGTATGTGCGCGATGCTGGAGAACTCCTTACCCACCTTCACATTCTTACCCGCGCAGATTGCACAACACGCAATATTAAGAAGGCAGAGCGCCTCTCCCGCACTTATGACAGTTTGGAAGCTCGCATCGCCAAATTGATGGAGGAGGAAGAGCTCTCCAAGATCCGTCCAGATCTCGATGGCGCACAGGTAATGCAGTTGCTGCAAATCAAACCATCTGCAGATGTGGGTAAAGCTTTGGATTTCCTCATGGAGCTACGCATGGAACATGGCCCATTGGGTGAAGAACGCGCTACGCAGGAGTTACTGGAGTGGTGGCGTTCTCGCCGCCACCCTTAAGAAAGAGCGCTGCAACACAGTAGGAGATTGAGACAAGAAGTGGAACTAACCAAGAATTACCACTATCTGGCAGCAAGAAAGCAGCAATCAGAGCACACGAAACAATAGATGCGTTAACAACAACATCGTAGACAGCAAATACACGACCACGATATTCATCACTAATCTTTGATTGCACAAGTGCATCATTGGTCACTTTCACACCTTGTCCAAAAAGTGCAGTAATAAATGCTGTTGCAATCAAAAGCACTTGTGTTCTATCAATGACAAGAATCATTGCACCGAGTGCTGCAAGAAACATTGAAAGTCGCATCCATCGATGGCGACCCATTCTGCGCACCATAAGTGGAGCGATCACAGCTCCCACAACAAATCCCACAGCAGCACAGGTGAGTGTGAAGCTCAGACCATTAAGACCTGCCTCACTATCGAGTGGATCATGAAAAGTATTTCTCTCAAGAAGCATTGCAGTTAAAGTGAGAGCTGTAATACCACCACGATGGATAGCAACTGCTGCAATACCTCGTGCTGCATCGCTGTGGTGGCGAAGGAATTTAAATCCTTCTTTAACTTCAATAAAACCTTGTGCCAAAGTTGCCTTCACAATTGCATGTGGTTCAGGACCAATATCTGATTTCTTCATCAGAGCTGCAAATGTGGCAGCACAGAGATAGCCAAATGATGCAGCGAGAATGAGATAACCATCTGCATGATCTGCAGTTGCCATAGCGTCTGTAATGCGGCGAATTCCAAGGCCTAATCCGCCACCTAAGACCACCCATACAGATCCACCAGTAACTGCGAGTGCATTTGCTGCAACAAGTCCGCTTCGTGGAGCAACGAGAGGAAGACCTGCAGAGAGTCCCGCAAGAATCAATCTGTTCACACCAAAAGCAACGAGAACAAGCGCTGTGAGTTCAACCCCTGTCTGTCCACGGAAGATAAGGAGTGCAATAAAGATGAGTGTGATTGAGCGAGTGAGGTTTGAGAAAAGTATTGCTCTCTGACGAGAGAAGCGATCCAGGAGCGTGCCCACCATAGGACCAATAAGAGAGTAAGGAAGGAGCACAACCGCAAAGGCGATTGCAGCATTAAGAGCCGAAGCTTGGCGCTCAGGAGAGAAGAGAACAAAAGATGCTAATGCGCTCTGAAAGAGACCATCTGTGAATTGGCCAGTCCAGCGCAGACGCAGAAGTGGTCGCAATCGGCGATCACTAATTAATTCCCAGAAGGTCGGCGCCATCACACGCTAAGCGTAGTCAGTCAATAAGCAATATTCTTCTCTTTATGAATTCACACGGCCAGACAGCGCGAGGATTCATCGATTATTCACTTGATAAGCGTGCAACGCTTCTCAACCTCTTTAAAGGAATTGTCGATGCCTGCGATGCCGACCCATACCTATTGAGAGCTGCAAAGTTCCATGGTGAGGCGGCGGGGCGAAACTGCCCTGTCTGTAAGAAAGATCGCTTGGTGGAGCTTCGTTACACATTTGGCGATCAACTCGGCCAATACTCAGGCCGCATCAAAACTCCTGCCGAATTGATTGAGATGGAGAAAGAGTTTGGTGAGTTCGCCGTCTACTGTGTTGAAGTCTGTCGTGATTGTTCATGGAATCACCTCGTTACCTCCTATCTATTAGGCGATGGACGCGAACGCAAACCACCGCGTCGCCAACGCACCCTTGAGGATGAGGACTTCAGCGGTAACCTAAGCTCGTGATTAAAACCAGGTTAATTCGAGCAGGCATATTTCTCGGTGGTTTTGGCTTCGTTGCAGGTGCCACCCTCTTTGCCCTCGCTTGGTTTACAGTCGATATTCCAGATCCCAATGCTTATGTAAATAGCCAAGCTACGGTGATCCAATACTCCAACGGTCAAGAGATTGGCCGCATTGGAGCACAGAATCGACAGATACTTCCATTAGCAAAGATTCCACTTCGACTTCGCTATGCAGTAATGGC
>CALEZA010000139.1 GCA_937927965.1 uncultured Candidatus Planktophila sp. | reverse complement strand
AAGAATGAACCGATCGTCGAAATCATATTCATTCCAGTAAATCCATCAGTTGCCAGATAATCGGCATAGCGACGAGGGAATCCCTTGATGCCTAGCCAATGCTGAATCAGGAATGTGATGTGGAAACCGAAGAAGAGAGTCCAGAAATGAATCTTTCCAAGGCGCTCATTGAGCATCTTGCCAGTCATCTTTGGCCACCAGAAGTAGAAACCGGCAAACATCGCAAAGACCACTGTTCCAAAGAGAACATAGTGGAAGTGAGCGACAACGAAGTATGTGGCAGAGACTGCAAAGTCCAGCGGAGGTGAAGCCAAGATAATTCCTGTTAATCCGCCGAAGAGGAATGTCACAAGGAAGCCCATCACAAAGAGCATTGGAGTCTCGAATGAGACATGGCCGCGCCACATTGTTCCGATCCAGTTAAAGAACTTCACTCCAGTTGGAACACCAATCAGGAATGTCATAAAGGAGAAGAACGGAAGAAGTACTTGTCCTGTTGCAAACATATGATGTGCCCACACAGCAACAGAGAGAGCTGCAATTGCAATCGTTGCAGCAATCAGTCCCTTGTATCCAAAGATAGGCTTACGGCTAAAGACTGGAAGAATTTCGGTGACGATTCCAAAGAATGGAAGAGCCAAAATATAAACCTCAGGGTGACCGAAGAACCAGAAGAGGTGCTGCCAGAGCATCGCTCCGCCATTAGCGGGATCGAAGATGTGAGTGCCAAAGAGTCGATCTGATTCAAGTCCTAGCAGTGCAGCTGCTAGTGGAGGGAAGGCAAGGAGAATCAGAATTGATGTAAGAAGTGTGTTCCAAGAGAAGATAGACATACGGAACATCGTCATACCCGGAGCACGCATCGTAAAGATTGTTGTGATGAAGTTGACTCCACCAAGGATTGTTCCAAGACCTGAGATTGTTAGACCCACAACCCATAGATCTCCACCAATTCCTGGAGAGTATGTTGAATTAGCAAGTGGTGCATACGCAGTCCATCCAAATGATGCTGCACCACCTGGAGTTAAGAAGCCACCTACTGCCATGAGTGAGCCAAAGAAATAGAGCCAGTAAGAGAGCATATTCAAACGAGGAAATGCCACATCCGCTGCGCCGATTTGAAGCGGCATAATCACATTGGCGAAGCCAACAAAGAGCGAAGTTGAGAACATCAACAACATGATGGTTCCGTGCATTGTGAAAATCTGGTTGTACTGCTCGTTGCTCAAGAATTGCATTCCTGGACGAGTTAGCTCGGCTCGCAAGAAGAGGGCCAAGATTCCACCCACGAGGAACCATGAAAATGATGTTGCAAGATAGAGATATCCAATGCGCTTGTGATCTGTTGAGGTAATCGTCTTCACAAACTGTGAGCCCCATGAATCACGGCGTTCAACTCCTGTGCGAGGAGCTGTCACTGTTGGTCGTTCTGCGAATGTAGTCATTATGCGACCGCCTTCAAGGAATCGAGATATTTCTGATACTGCTCAGGTGTTACGACCTTCACCTTGAAGATCATCTGTGTGTGATTTCGTCCGCAGAGAATGTTGCAACGGCCAGGGAATTCACCCAACTTATTTGCAGTGAACTGAATGTAGTTGGTGCGATCAGGCAGGTTCTGAATTTGGATCATAAATGCAGGAATCCAGAATCCGTGAACCACATCGTTTGAGGTGATCTTGAATCGAACACTCTCTCCCAACGGCATGTAAAGAGTTGGCGGAAGTTCAGGTGTTCCTGTGACTACCGCATCCTTTCCAGCTTCTGGATAACCGAATTGCCACGACCACTGAATTCCTTCAACTGTAATTTCGTGTTGAGCAGGTGTCTTTGGTTTAACAATCTCATTCTCCTTCACCGCTGTGAAGTAGAAGAGAACTGCGACGATGAGAAAAGGGATTACGGTGTAGACGATTTCGACTGGGATGTTGTACTGAGTCTGCTTTGGAAATTCAGGTTGTCCGGGTTTCTTGCGGTGGAAGATTGCTGGCCAGAGAATGAGAATAAGAGTGATAACTCCTACAACTCCTGCCGCGATCCACGCTCCCTGCCAGAGTGAGAGTGAAATATCGTTTACGCTGGAAACACCCTTTGGGTATCCCATGCCAGAGATTTCATTGGAATTAAATGAGCAACCACTGAGCGTGAGGCCAGCTAGAAGAGCTGTAACCCAGGCAAGGGCGCGCTTTGGTGACGGTGCAGACATGCGCTAAGGATAGTGGGAGGGACGGAAAGTATCGGCATGTACGAGTACCCTTCGAGGGGTGGCACCCATCACAGCAAACTTCACATCTGAGGCCCATCTTTCCAGGCCAGTTCTAGAAGCCATCACTGCAGCCCTGGAACAGGGCTGGGCCGATCCTAAGAAGCTCTCTCAAGCGTCAGGGGTTGCCTCACAACTGCAAACTGCTGCCCTCGAAGAGTTTGCTGCGATTCTGGGAGTCAGAGGCGATGAGATTGAAGTATGCGGTGAGAGCAATCTCCTGCCCTACTTAAGCCTTCAGGGTCTGCTCTATGAGATGCCAACCTTGGCAACTACGACTGTGGATGTGGGCAAGGTCCGAGCAGTAGCTCGCTCCTACCAAGGCAGCCACACAGTTCTAGGAGTCTCATCCGTTGGAGAGGTTGATTTTTCAGCCCTTCCAAAAGATTGTGTTCTCTCGCTCCAATCAGTCAATGGTGAGACGGGGGCTAGACAAAGGTTCATTCCAGATACAGCCAGCGTTGCATATGACGCAACAGCGGATATCCCACATCAGCTCCCCAGTGGCATCGCAACCGCAACCTTCTCAAGTAGCTCTTGGGGCGGGCCATCAGGTGTTGGGTTTCTCGTGATCAAAGATGCCCACAAATTTAGATATCCACTTCCGCATATAGCTCCCATAAGAACTCCTGGCTCCTATTCACTTCCACTTCTTATTGGTTCAGTAGTTGCAGCAACAGAGCGCTTATCGCAGAAGAATTCGATTCAAGATCTACGGAAGAAATTGATCTCGGCTTTAGGTGATGTGCCATATTTAAGTGTTGTTGAAGCAATCAATTCAGAGAGCTCTCCTCACATCTCACTCCTCATTGATGGTCTTTCAAATCAGGAATTTATGAGCTCCCTTAATCGAAATGGACTAGAAGTTGATGCAGGATCTGCCTGTTCTCCAGAGGACATTGCACCAAGTCATGTGATCGCAGCTATGGGACTTCCTACTGAAGGACATATCCGATTAACCCTTAGAAATACCTTGACCCTAGAAGATATAGATAACTGTGCTGCGAAGATGAGGCAAGCGGTTAACCAATTACGCAGCTAGATGCGAAGCAATTTCGGCAGCAGCTTCATCGCCATAAGACTCTCTGAAACGCTCTACAAACTCTGCAGGAGTGAATCGATATTCCTGTGTACCCATGGTCTCAATCACATAGGTTGCAATCATGGAACCTAATTGAGCACATCGCTCATGGCTTAGCCCCCATGAAAGTCCTGCTACAAAGCCTGATCTAAAGGAATCGCCAACACCAGTTGGATCAATCTTTGCCTTCTCTTTAGCGCATGCAACCTTAATGAATTCACCGCCTATGCTCTCAATGCGAGCACCATTGGAACCTTGAGTGACAACTCGATACTTAACTCGCTGGAGAATTTCCTGGTCGCTCCAGCCTGTTTTCTGAATTGCAAGAGCTAGCTCATACTCATTCATAAAGAGGTATGTCGCGCCTTCGATCAGTTTTCTAATTTCATCTCCAGACATGCGGGCCATCTGCTGTGATGGATCTGCAGCAACGGCAATGTTGTTGGCAAGGGCCACTTCCATATGTCGAAGCATCGCTTCTGGGTCATCTGGTGAAATAACAAGAAGATCCAGGCGCCCTGTCTTATCCATAATCGGCTGCAGTTCAATATTGCGAGCTTCAGACATTGCCCCTGGGAAGAAAGATGCAATTTGATTGAGCTCAGTATCGGTAGTCACCGTGAAGTGAGCGGTGTATTGCTCTTTTGAAATGAGCACATGCGATGTATTGACTCCGTGGCGTGTGAGCCAAGCGTCGTAATCTGCCCAATCTTTTCCAACAGCTGCAATAAGGATTGGTTGGAGCCCTAGGTTTGCTAAACCAAATGCAATATTTGCAGCGCATCCACCTCGTCGCACTTCAAGACCATCGACCAGGAAGGAGAGAGAAACTTTTTCAAGGGAACCTGCAACAAGTGAATCGGTAAACTTTCCTGGAAAGGTCATTAAATGATCAAGACCGACAGAACCTGCAACACCGATTTTCATAGAGTGAAAGATAGAGCGTTGTTGGCGACTTAGTTAAAGGAATCGCCGCAAGCGCAAGAACTCTGTGCGCTTGGGTTATCAATTGTGAAGCCCTGCTTCTCAATTGTGTCTACAAAATCAACAGTTGCACCCATGAGATATGGATCGCTCATCTTGTCTACAACGACCTTAACTCCGTTGTATTCACGAGTGATGTCACCATCTTGCTTGGCCTCATCGAAGTAGAGCTGGTAACGAAGACCTGAGCATCCACCTGGCTGGACTGAGACTCGAAGGAAAAGGTCATCGCGACCTTCCTGAGCTAGAAGAGAACCAACTTTTGCCGCTGCAGCATCGGTTAGTGCAATGCCCTTGGTGAGGTCAACTGATTCTGTGGTGTGTGTCTCTGTTGTCATGTGGAGGAGAATACTCTCTCCAACAAGGTGCTGCGACTTTTAAAACGAGCAAAATGAGAGAGAATGGGCCCATGACTACTCGCCTCAGCGAACTCCTCCTCTTGGGGCAAGGCTCTGACCTCACCTCAGAGCGAGGAGTCTCCTGCACAGGCGATCTTCCCTCCCCCAGCGATCCCAAATTAGTCGAACGAGCAAAGGCTGCTCGCGCCGCTCTTGGCTCTCGAGCTCTTATTTTGGGCCATCACTATCAACGCGATGAAGTGATTGCATTCGCTGATATCACTGGTGATTCATTTAAATTGGCACAGGCTGCGGCAGAACAATCATCCGCCGAATACATCATCTTCTGCGGTGTGCACTTTATGGCAGAAAGTGCAGACATTCTCACTTCGCCAAACCAGAAAGTCATCCTTCCTGACTTAGCCGCAGGATGTTCTATGGCTGATATGGCAACAGCGGCTCAGGTCAATCAATGCTGGAGTGAGTTAGAAAAGCTTGGACTCACCTCTTCCACTGTTCCAGTTACCTATATGAATTCATCTGCTGCCATCAAAAGTTTCACAGGTAAGAATGGTGGAACTATTTGCACCTCTTCCAATGCAGAGAAGTCACTTCGCTGGGCATTTGAAAAGGCAGAGAAGGTTCTCTTTCTCCCAGATCAGCACCTGGGGCGAAACACTGCAGTCGAATCACTAGGACTTTCACTCGATGATTGCGTGATTTGGAACCCATGGAAACCAATGGGTGGATTAACTGAATCTGAAATTCGTGCGGCAAAGATGATCTTGTGGCGTGGCCACTGTTCGGTTCATGGTCGCTTCACTGCAGATTCGATTGCTGACTTCCGTCAGCGCATTCCAGAAATTAATGTCATCGTCCATCCTGAATGCCAGAACGATGTGGTCAAGGCTGCAGATTTTGTCGGAAGCACAGAGAAGATTATTCAGGTTGTCTCCAACGCTGCCCCAGGTAGCCAGTGGGCAGTGGGAACGGAGTTAAACCTTGTCGGTCGCTTGGCTGCTGCCAACCCTGACAAGAAGGTCTACTTCCTGGACCGAACAGTCTGCTATTGCTCGACTATGAATCGCATAGACCTACCTCATCTTGTGTGGGCGATGGAATCTCTCGTGGCAGGACATGTTGTTAATGAAATTCGTGTCGATGAAGAGACAGCCCGCTATTCAAAAGTCGCACTAGAGCAAATGCTCGCCCTATAGTTGCGCTATGACTGAATCAAAAAAAGGCCGTCCAACACCCAAGCGCAAAGAAGCTTCAACAAAGAAGAGCGCCTTTGCTCCAATCGTGACAAAGGAAGAGAAGAAGCGAGCTAAGGATGCAGCCAGAGCTGCACGCATCGCAGCGCGTGAGGCATACATGCGTGGTGATGAGAACGCTCTACCTGCTCGCGATCGTGGCCCTGTGCGTAGATTCGTCCGTGATTATGTAGATTCTCGTCGCTCCGTTGGTGAGTACTTCTTGCCGGTGATCTTCTTCGTTTTAATTCTCACAATGCTTCCTGTTTCATCGAAGACATCTAATGGAGTCCAGCAGATTCCAGTAACTCAATTACTTTCCATTGGAATCATGTATGCAGTTCTACTTATTTCAGTCCTTGATGGTGTGCGCCTGAATCGCAAGATTCGCAAAGAGATCGAAAAGCGATTCCCAGGTACGCCTACGCGAGGTCTAGGCATGTATGGATGGCTTCGCTCTACTCAGATGAGAAGAATGCGCTCCCCTAAGCCACAGAAGAAAGCTGGAGATTCAATCTAAGCTCGCGGGCTTGGGCTTACTGTCTTTGCGGGATCCATCTCTGGAAGTTCTCCCAGCACCTTATCGATTGCAGCGATTTGATCCAGAGAGAGTTTGACTCCTGAAGCCTTCACATTCTCTTTGATCTGTGAAGGCTTAGTAGCGCCAATAATCGCTGATGAAACATTGGGATGAGCTAATACCCAAGCAAGTGATAATTGACCGACCGTCAAACCTGCATCAGCTGCGATTGGCTTGAGATTTTGAACTGCCTCTAATACTTCTTCTCTCATCCAACGACTAATAAACCCTGCTCCGCTCTTCTTATCAGTAGCGCGAGAGCCCGCAGGTGCCTTTTTACCTGGGAGATATTTTCCAGTCAGCACCCCTTGAGCCATTGGCGACCAGACAACCTGACCAATTCCTTCTTTGATTGATAAAGGCATTACCTCTGCCTCTATTACTCTCCACAATGCAGAATATTGAGGTTGACTTGAAATGAATCGGTTATAACCACGAGCATCCTGAATTGCTAGAGCTTGCTTAATCTGATCTGCATTCCATTCGGAGAATCCAATGTATGAAACCTTTCCTTGGCGGATGAGATCATCGAATGCTGAGAGTGTCTCTTCTAGAGGAGTTTCAAAATCAAAGCGGTGGGCTTGATAGAGATCGATGTGATCTGTCTGCAATCTCTTCAGGGATGCATGACATGACTCCATGATGTGTTTGCGAGATAAGCCGCGATCATTCTTGCCTGTTCCAGTTGGCCAATACACCTTAGTGAAGAGCTCATACGATTCACGGCGAACACCTTTAAGTGCCTTACCCAAAATCGTCTCTGCCTTGGTTCCCGCATAAACATCTGCCGTATCAAAGGTTGTGATGCCTTGATTGAGCGCTTCCTTTACGCACTTATTGGCAGCCTCAGTCTCAACCTGAGACCCGTGAGTAACCCAGTTTCCATAAGCGATCTCTGATACATACATTCCTGAGGAGCCGAGGCGACGATATTCCATGCTGCCATCGTAGGTGGTGAGTTGATTGTTGCCAACAGATACTTCTTATGGTTTGGTTCGCTCACAAGTTAATATCGGAGTCTGGCAGGGGAAGTTCGGTGCAATTCCGACGCTGACCCGCAACCGTAAGAGCGCACTGCGCTTAAGTCGGATTACCTGCCTCTCTCTTCTTGACATCCACCCGCCGAGGTTTGCGGGGTGTAGTCGCATCAGGCAGTTATTTGTCTTTCGCTATCTACCCCTGTGAGACTCTTTATTTCCTAGGAGCTCCAGAATGAAAAAAGTTTCAACGCTAGCGCTAGTTATCGCAGCGCTTCTATCAACATCAATTCTCCCTAGTGCACAAGCTGCTTCCAAAGGCTATCGCTATTGGGGTTACTACCAATCGGCGGCTAACACCACCAAGTGGGTTGCTGCAATGACGGGGCCAACTGTTGATATCGCAGATGGCTCGGTCGAAGGCTGGATCTTCACTTTCAGTAACGATGATCTTCCATCAACCCCTCCTTCTGTTAAGCCGTCCTTCTCCCAAATTTGTGGAAAGACAAAGGCAATCCCAGGAACCAAGAGAATCGGCTTGGTAATTGATTTTGGAAACCAGGCAATCGCACCTAAAGGTGAAAAGGTTGCAAAGACTATTGTGAAGTGTGTTGTCACTGCTAAAGAGTCACAAGGAATCGATGTGTTGGCTCAAGTTGTGAAGTTGCGTCTAGCGGATTCTGGCTTCATCTGTGGAATCAACCGCTATCCAGCTAAAGAGTGCGGTGCTGAGATAGCAACCCCTGCAGCCTTGCTGAAGAAGTAGTCGATAAAGCAGATATGGCAATGAAGAGAAAGTTGCACCCACTGACAATGTGGGGCTTCTTTACAGCTCTTGCAGTGGGGGTTATCGCATCAGATAACTCCCAGACAGCCTTAGCTGCTATTGCCATATCTGCCTTCATCGTTCTTGCGAGAAAAGAAAGCGGTCCTTGGGGTTCAAGTTTTCGTTGGTCGATTATTGCGGCCCTCTATCTCCTAATCATTCGCCTGATCACAGGTATTGTGATTGGCGTTCCTCGACCAGGCACCGAAGTCTTCACTCTCCCCCGCATCCATCTGCCATCGTGGCTTCCTGGAATTCGCATAGGTGGGCCAGTAACACTCGAACGCTTAGAGTCGGCTCTCAGTGAGGGCTTAATTATTGCCACTGTCATCATCATCTTTGGCACAGCCAACTCTGTGACAAGTCCGAAGAAATTGCTTCGCACCCTTCCCACATTTATCCATCAATTGGGAACGACTCTGGTAATTGCCACATCTGTATTTCCCCAATTAATCACAAGCATCCAACGCATCAAGAGGGCTCAATATCTTCGTAGTGGCAGAAAGCCTTCAACTCTTTCAGTTGGTATTCCATTGCTTGAAGAGAGCCTGACTCGTGCGGTTTCTCTTGCAGAGTCAATGGAATCTAGAGGATTTGGAATCTCAAAGAGGACCAGCAGATATCGCCCTATAGCTTTCGAAGCACTTGATCTTTCGGTAATTGGAACAGGCTTTGGAATTGCACTTGTGATGGTGCTTCTATGATTACTTTTTCACGGGTCTCGCTTATCTACCCACACTCCACTACTACCGTCATTGAAGATCTCTCTTTTCAGATAGAAGAAGGAGAGATGGTTCTCGTGATGGGCCACACTGGGGCGGGCAAGTCTTCTCTTCTGCGCTTAGTCAATGGACTCGTTCCTCATCACACAGGAGGAATCCTTGCTGGAGAAATTACTGTTGCCGGTAATTCCACGCGCACCCTCCGTCCTGGTGAATTAGCTGGTGTTGTTGGCATTGTGGGACAAAATCCAATCGACTCATTTGTGGCAGACACCGTTGAGGAAGAGATTGCATTTGGTATGGAGTCGCTTAATTACTCCCCCGATGTGATGAGAAAACGCGTGGAAGAAGTTCTCGATCAAGTAGGTCTGACTCAGCTGCGAGACCGAACTATTGCCACTTTGAGCGGCGGCGAGCAGCAAAGGGTTGCGATTGCATCTGCCTTGGTAATGCATCCCAAAGTTCTCCTTCTTGATGAACCCACAAGCGCACTCGACCCAATTGCAGCTGAAGAAATTTTCGCTCTTCTCCATCGCTTGGTACACGATCTCAGCGTGACTGTGCTTCTTGCTGAGCATCGATTAGAGCGAGTTATTGGATATGTCGATCGCATCCTTCTCATTGAAGAAGATGGGCGCACAGCCATTGGTTCGCCTTCTGAGATGCTCATGCAAACAGAACTGGTTCCTCCAATAGTCCGACTCTCTCGAGCGCTCTCACTTCCAGAAGTGGGCATGAGTACCCGTGAGGTGAGACGACAGACAGAGGAATTGCGTTCTTCTCTTCCTGACTACGAACCAGAGCAGAAGCCTCGAGGTTCTATTGCTCTCTCACTCGTTGAGAAGAGCGTGAACTATGGTGAAAAAGTTGCTCTTAACAAAGTAAGCCTTGATCTGCACTACGGTCATGTTGCAGCACTCATGGGGCGCAATGGTGCTGGTAAAAGTACGCTGATCAAATCCTTCTTAGAAATTGCACCTGGCTGTGGTTATGTTCCACAGGAGCCAAATGACCTTCTCTATCACTCATCTGTTGAAGAAGAGTGCGAACAAGCAGATAGGGATAATCAACTTCCCCAAGGTTCTACTCTCTCACTTCTGACTAAGACGCTGCCCACAATCGCACCGAAGACCCACCCTAGAGACCTCTCTGAAGGTGAGCGACTCGCATTGGTTCTCAGTATTGTCTTGGTTGCCAACCCGAAAATTCTGATTCTCGATGAGCCTACTCGCGGCCTGGATTATCAAGCTAAATCTCTTCTTGCCTCACAGCTTCGAGATCTGGCATCTGCTGGCACAGCCATCCTTATGGCCACACATGATGTTGAGTTAGTTGCAGATGTTGCAGATAGAACGATATTTATTGCAGACGGAGATATCGTCGCAGATGGTGCAACTATTGATGTTCTCTTAGCTTCACCCGCCTTTGCCCCTCAGGTTGCCAAGGTGATGTCTCCACGCCGATGGTTGACAGTAGATCATGTGATGCAGGCTGCGAGTCAGGAATGAAGAAGTTCCTTCTTTCAGTATTGATAACTGCCAGTTTCCTTGGATTCTTCTGGCCATTTTTCGCTCAGAATGAGAGCTGTGCTGACTTTGCTAGCTGGTTCTTCCTTGCAGCAACACCTGTATTGGTGGGTTTAGTAGTTCTGCTTTTTTCACGCGGTGAATTAGATTCTAAGAACATTGCATTCTTAGGAATTCTTACGGCACTCATTGCAGCAATTCGTCCCTTGGGTATTGGGGCAATAGGAATTGAGCCAATGTGGTTTGCGCTTATTTTGGCTTCTCGCGCTATGGGTCCGACTTTCGGATTCCTCTTGGGTGCCATGAGTCTTTCTCTATCAGCACTTCTCACGGGCGGTATTGGTCCTTGGTTGAGTTACCAAGTGTTTGCAGCTGCTTTGATTGGTTTTGGAGTGATTGTCATCCCTCAGAAAGTTAGGGGTCGTATTGAAATAGCGTTGCTTGCTCTATACGGCATTGTTGCAAGTGGGCTATTTGGAATACTCATGGATCTTCAATTCTGGCCATGGACTTTGGGGCGAGGAACGCAGCTTTCTTATATTCCAGGTGCTCCAATTTCCGAGAACCTCTCTAATTTTATCTCTTATCATTTTCTTTCAGCACTTGCATGGGATGTGCCAAGAGCGATTCTCACGGCGACTCTCATCATCGCAACAGGCACGCCTATCCTCAAGGCACTGCGCAGAGCTAGACAGAAAGCAGCTTTTCTAACAGAAGCCGAGTTTCGTTCTTTAACGAACGCGTGAAGGAACCATCGGCACCTCCACAATGACGCAGATTGATTCGCGTCCACGCACATCAACAACGACCTGATCTCCCGTTTGCAATGAAGGCTCCAACAGCGCCAGAGCAATACCTTTTTTGAGAGATGGTGAGAATGTTCCACTTGTGATCGTTCCGATAACTCGATCACCAACCTTGACATCCATTCCTGCTCGAGGAATTCCGCGGTCTGTAGCTTGAAGTCCTTTAAGAATTCGGTGAGGACCAGCCTCTCTTTCTTTGCGGAGAATTTCTGAACCTCTGAAAGTTTCCTTTCTCCATCCCACAGCCCAGTTGGCATTAGCTTGAATTGGAGAGATTTCTAGAGATAGTTCATGTCCATGAAGTGGATAGCCCATCTCTGTTCGAAGCGTGTCACGAGCACCAAGACCACAGATCAACCCTTCAAATGGCTTCATCGCCTCAACAAGTGCATCCCACACACAAGATGCATCCTCCCAGCTAGGAACAAGTTCATAACCGTGTTCACCTGTGTAGCCAGTGCGGCAAAGAATCACATCGCACCCTGCGATTTCAACATGAGCAAAAGCCATGTAATCCATCGTTGGAGTTACACCCAGGGATTCAATGACGGCAAATGCCTTGGGACCTTGAAGAGCTAAGACTGCATATTTCTCATGAAGGTTGGTTACATCAATTGAGGACGGTGCCGCAGATGCAATCACTTGAACGACTTCACCTGTATTTGAAGCATTGGGAATAAGGAAGAGATCATCTGCACTATTGCGATAAACAATGAGGTCATCAATGACTCCACCTTTGTCGTCACAGAGCATTGTGTATTGCGCTTGTGAATCAGAAATTCGATTGAGGTCATTGGTGACCTGAGTATTGAGGAAGTCGAGAGCCCCAGAGCCTTTTACGCTCGCCTTGCCGAGATGAGAGACATCAAAAAGTCCGACCCGCTCTCGCACAGCAGTGTGCTCTGCCAGTACGCCTGCACCTGGATATTCGATGGGCATCAGCCAGCCACCGAAATCGGCCATCTTCGCGTTCAAGTCAATATGCTTCTGGTGCAATGGTGAGTTTTTCACAAAGACAACTTACACTTGCGAGGCTGAAAAGGTGCGCCAACACAGGCGCCTTCTAAAAGGAGTGACATGTCTACTATCAAGATCTCAGATGGAATCATTAAAGATGATGTCCTCGTTATTGGAGTCTCGATTAAGTCAGGCAAAGGGTCCCTCTCGATTGAATCTGGCGATCTCGCCCTTGAGAATAAAGCCCTCATCTCTATGCTCAACGATCTCGCCTTTTCAGGCAAGAACGATGAAGTTCTCATAGTTCCAGGAACAACAACTCGTCTCATCGCCTTCACAGGACTTGGTAAGTCCGTCAGCACATTTGATAATGAGGTTCTTCGGCGTGCAGCAGGTGCTGCAGCCAGAGCACTTGCGGGAAATACGAGTGCAACCTTTGCTCTACCTGCCAAGAGCGCATCTGCAGTTCTAGCCATCGCTGAGGGTGCGGGCTTGGGCAGCTATCTCTTTGATCAATTCAGAGGTTCTACAAAGTCAGCCCAGAAGAGCCCTCTGAAGAGTGCAACCATTTACACATCACTTGTAAACGGTCCTGAGGCAAAGGCAATTGCTCACCAAGCCGAAATCATTTCCAAGTACACCAATCTTGTTAGAGACCTTATCAATACTCCCCCAAGTCATCTCACGCCAGACTCATTTACGAAAAAGATTGAAGAAGCTGTGAAGGCAGCAGGTGGTGCATCTATCGGACTTAAGGTTTCTACGATTTCTCATACACAGTTGAAATCAAAGGGTTTCGGTGGAATTACAGCTGTGGGACAAGGCTCTGCTAACCCACCACGCCTCTTTTCTATCTCTTACACTCCCAAGGGAGTAAAGGCGAAGAAGAAGTATGCCTATGTCGGCAAGGGAATCACTTTTGATACAGGCGGACTTGCACTCAAGCCTGCTCTCGGTATGGAAGCGATGAAGTCAGATATGAGTGGCGCGGCTGCAGTCAGCGCTGCAGTCGTTGCAATCGCAGAGTTAAAGCTGAATGTTGCAATCGATGCTTGGGCACCTCTTGCTGAAAACATGCCAAGTGATACAGCTACTCGTCCTAGTGACATCATCACAATCTTCGGTGGAAAAACAGTTGAAGTTCTCAACCCTGATGCAGAGGGTCGTTTAGTTCTTGCAGATGCACTAATGAAGG
>CALEZA010000138.1 GCA_937927965.1 uncultured Candidatus Planktophila sp. | reverse complement strand
ATGGTGTGCGGATCTTTCCAAAACGCATCAAACGAATCTTTGTAGCCAAAGTGGTGGTGCTCCTAATAAGTGGGTGTCAGCGTGAGTGCGCTACAGCGGGGTGCGTATCGCATTTCATCCGACGGCGGATTTGGATGTTGGAGGGGTAGAGGGCCCTTCAACAGGTGCCCTATTCTGCCAGCGATAGCCCTAAACCTGAAATCGCAGCGTGGAGGTTATCCTCCCTCAGCGGCCCTCTTTGCAGGGTTGCCTGAGCGTGATTTCTTCTTTGCGGGAGGCTGGCTCTTCCCCTTGGGCGCTTGCGGCAGGACCATTCCTGGAGGCATTCCTGGCATCGCACCACTTCGCATCTGATTCATCATCTTCTGAGCTGCCGTGAACTTCTCCACCAGCTTGTTTACATCAGAAACCTGTCGGCCAGAACCAAGAGCGATGCGAGCCCTGCGAGAACCATTAAGAAGTTTGAGATCGCGGCGTTCGGCTGGAGTCATGGATTGCACGATCGCCTTTGTGCGAACTATCTCTGATTCATCAAAATTATCTATCTGCTTCTTCATCGCTCCAGCACCAGGAAGCATGCCCAGAATCTTGCCCATGCTTCCCATCTTCGACATTGCCTCAATTTGCTCAAGGAAGTCATCGAGTGTGAAGTCTTCACCACTATTGAACTTATCTTCTAATCTCTTGGTCGTGTCAGGATCAAAGGCTTTCTTTGCTTGTTCAGCCAAGGTCTGAACATCTCCCATACCAAGGATGCGAGATGCCATGCGCTCTGGGTAAAAAATGTCAAAGTCACTGACCTTCTCGCCAGTGGATGCAAACATAATTGGTCGGCCAGAAAGTGATGCAATAGAAAGTGCGGCACCACCGCGTGCATCGCCATCTAATTTGGTGAGAACTACTCCATCGAACCCAACTCCATCACGAAATGCTTCAGCAGTTCGAACAGCATCTTGTCCTATCATCGCATCTACTACGAAGAGAATCTCATCTGGATTGACAGCATCTCGAATCGCAGATGCTTCTTTCATTAGCTCTTCGTCAACACCAAGACGACCTGCAGTATCGATAATGACCATGTTGTAAAGCTTTGACTTTGCAAAAGCCACGCCATCACGAGCAACATCGATAGGGTCGCCAACTCCGTTTCCAGGCTGCGGTGCAAAGACTGGAACACCTACAGACTCACCCACTACTTGAAGTTGATTGACCGCATTCGGGCGCTGAAGAT
>CALEZA010000137.1 GCA_937927965.1 uncultured Candidatus Planktophila sp. | reverse complement strand
TGCTAATTGTTTTTTTCTATCTTCTAATGTCTCTTTATCTACTAGATCTGACTTTGTCAGAAGTATAATCTCTGGTTTCTTAAGTAGTGATTGATTATAAGCGTTGAACTCATCATGGATGATTGTATATTTTTGTAACGGATCAGTATCTGTGCTATCTATACAATGGAGAATAAGTTTTGTTTTTTCAATAGCTCTTGAGGTCTGAACGCTGTGTTTCATTGCTTCGACAAGGGGCGTACCCCTAGAAGCCGAAATAATCATTGAATCTACTAACCTTCTAATCAACGGTAGGTTGATTCTTTTTGACATTTGATCTAAAGAATCAGATAAGGAACTTCCTGCCTTTACATCCTGAATGACATTCTTGAATTCGTCGGGCAAAAAACCCTCCCCTCTCGAAGCTATTAATTGCAGAGAATTTATCGGGGACATGCCTGATCCGATAGCGAGAGTCATCAATTCCACAACAACCGAAAATTCATTCTCAATATCTTCAACCCTTTTCCGTACACGAAATGTCAAATTTGTTTCAGTTACGAAAACAATTCCAAAAGCAAGTAAAAGACTCAATAAAACCCATTTCTCAAAAGCAATCAAATCCAGAATTGTGAGCACTCCAATAAGCAGAATTGGAGGAATAATGAGACAAGCTTGTGTTGTGCGAAATTCCTCGTAATCTCCAATGTTTGACATTCCGAGTTGAGCTAGTTTCTTTTTTACTGATGTTCTGTCTTCAAGTTCCTTGAGGTGCGATTTAGCAAAGTCAATGACCTTATTTTCGTAATCTATTAAAAAAAGTCCGAGGCAGGATATGAGTAGGGGGCCACCCAGTAGTGCATTCATTTCAGCCCAAACACCCTCTTGGGTTTTGGCATTCTGGAGAGAATGTCCATCCAGAAATACGCAATTATTGTAAAAATTACTCCTGAGAACAAGATCGTGAAACCTAAAAAATTGCTGAATGCTTGCTGTGTAGTTTTCTGGTTGGACAACAGCAAAAGAAGCAACCATGGTGCAGACGCGGATAGGTGCGCTGAATTTCTAATCGATTCTTGCCGACTGTTTATCTCATTGCGTTGCGTCAAATCCTGTCTTGAAAAATCGCCCAATTGACGCAGTAGTGTTAGCAATTCGTTACCACCTAATTTAAGTGCAAACTGAAGTGCTTCGAACAATTGATCTGCATTACGATTAGCAAATTTATGCTGAAGGTTTGTTATAGATTTTTCGAAAGATAGCCCTCCAGAAATATCTCTGGAGAATGTTGCAAAATACTTCTGGGTCAGATTTGGTCCTCGATGTTGTAACGCAATCAGAGAATCGTTCAGCGACATTCCTGATTGAACTCCAGAAATCACATGGTCAATAATTTCTGGAATAACTTCGAGAATTTGCGTTTCGTGGCGTGATTCTTTTCTCCTTGCCGAGAACTGCTTTAACACAAGTACCATCGTTGCAATCGCTAATGAAATCTGCCAGTTAGCTGTGAACATGTAGGTAAGGGAATGTGCGAGTATTGCGAAGAATAGTGAATTCCTCAGTCTCCTAATGTTTAGGTTCATTCTATTTTCCCCCTAACTTAGACATGAGAGATACAAATCCAGGACTAATCGAATACTCGCCGTTCTCCCAGGAAATGATTGTTTCTGTCTCAATAGTTTGACCTTCTATGCGCCCGCTAACATGAAGAATCTCGGTGATCTTTCGAGACCCACTTCTGTCTATTTTGACTTGAACCAGTAGATCAATTGCGGATGCAACTATTGGAGTTATGAACTGACTTGAGATATTTTGCCCAGCCAATAGAGGGAGAGTTTGTAACTTTGTTAATGCATCTCTTGCTGTGTTGGCGTGAATCGTTCCCATTCCAGGAACGCCAGCATTCAACGCTACCAATAGGTCTAAAGCTTCCGCTTCTCGCACTTCACCAATAATCAATCTGTCGGGACGCATTCTGAGAGATTCCTTCACCAATTGACGCAGATTGATTCCACCGTCACCTTGTAAAGTTTCAGTTCGAGTTTGTAATTGTATGAAATCAGGCAAAGTAGGATTCAACTCGAAAACTTCTTCAATCGTTATGACTCGAGAAGAGAAGGGTATTTCCGAAACCAATGCATTTAGAAGTGTGGTTTTCCCCGCCTGAGTGCCACCGCTGATAATTATATTTAGACCAAATTTCACGGCAGATTTAAGTAACTGACATACTTCTAATGAAGCAAAGTTTGAGTCAACTAATGAGTTCAAGTTTTTATGTTGGGCGATGTGTTTTCGAATATTAATAGCCCAGTGTTCTGCGGTGACCTCTGGAATAGCAACATGAAGCCTGCTACCGTCTGGAAGCCTGGCATCAACAAATGGAGTTGAAAGATCGAGGCGCCGGCCGCTCCAAAGTAAAACGCGTTCTACTAAATCTCGCACTTGTGCTGCGGTTAAAATCAGGGTTGTTAATTCGCTTTTGCCGCACCTAGCTATGAATATCCGCTCTGGGGAATTGATCCAAATTTCTTCCACTGTTTCATCCAGAATGTAGGGGTAAATCGCCCCAAAAGCTACCTCTGATGACATCTCTGATTTATTCATAGATTTCAAATCTATGAGCAGTTTAATCTCCCAGAGAAATTATAGGTTTTCTTTGTGGAAAATCTTCAAGTATTC
>CALEZA010000136.1 GCA_937927965.1 uncultured Candidatus Planktophila sp. | reverse complement strand
GTAGAAGCCCTGTTTGAGCTCTGAAGGACCCGGGTTCGATTCCCGGCACCTCCACCATGCACTTTTATTGACTTTGACTGAACTTCACTTCTCGTCGAAGGGCATAGAAGTTACCTACTATCGCAATAATGGCAAACAACTTCGGTGCCAATGGGGTTGTTTCGTATAGAAACATGATCGCGATGAAAATACCGATCACTCCGAGAGTGAGTGCAAAAGATCTTCTTATAAATTTAAGAGCACTTCGCTTGGCTGTGAACTCTTGAACTAGTTTACTTGTGAGACCAATATTGATTGGCCCTGAAAGCAGTAAGAGTGACATCAAAATTGTGACAACTAATACTAGAGATTCCATTAGCCAGATACCTTTGAATAGAGAGCCATGTCTATTTGGCGACCGTCTCGCTTTGTTGCACGATTCTTCAACAGTCCATCGCGTGCAAAACCTGCTGCCTCCATCACTTTCTGCGAAGCTAAATTATCAAAATCTGCAAGGGCCTCTAATCTTCGGAACCCCATAATTGAAAATGAGAAGTCTGATAAAAGTCTTAGTGCCTCAGAACAAATACCTTGTCCGCGAAAATCTTTCACCATCCAATATCCGATTTCAGCCATATGATCTCCAAGCTGTAAAGAATGCAGACCAATTGTTCCTGCAAATACTCCTGCGGGATAATCTCGATTTTTCAACTCGATAGCAAACGATGCTGAAATGTGATTTCTATAAGCTACATCCGATTCCCTCACAAAATCCTCTGCCATTGAGAGCTCATAAGGAGAAGGAACTCGTGTGAATGCCGAAATGGTGGGATCTTGACAGGCTAAATAAATGGGCTCTATATCTTCCTCGCGTAGAGGACGAAGTGCTATTTGAAGTCTTGCTTCAGGGCGCGAAGGAATAGATGGAAAATCAATCGGCCAATTAATCACGATAGCTTCAGGCTCTATTAACCGACGAATTCACGGTCGCGTCGTTTGCGGTTGACGCTGTGATTACATGTCAGATTGCTTGGAAGCTCTGCACATGCATCGCACAGGAGAATTAATTGATGGCAACTCTCGGAACTACAGTTTCTGAACATTTTGGTAGGGGAAGAGCACTTCACGCACTCGCCAATAGTCTTTGTGTGATCTGAAAAATCGTGAATCATTCTGTCATCGAAAATATAAAGAGAGCCTTCCCATAGAGAGTCATCTCCGAACTTCTCACCATATTTAACTATGCCACCGTCAATCTGGTAAACCTCTTTAAAGCCGTTTTCTACCATTACAGCTGAGAGGATTTCACATCGAATTCCACCGGTGCAGTAAGTGACGATTGGCTTATCTTTAATATCGTCATACTTTCCACTTTGAATTTCAGCAATAAAATCATGTGAGGTTTGTACATCGGGAACAATTGCATTCTTGAACTTGCCGATTTTCGCTTCATAAGCATTTCGACCATCAAAGAAGACAACATCATCTCCTCGCTCTTTCACGAGCTGATCTACTTGGTAGGGGCGAAGATGTACTCCACCATTCACAACGCCGTTCTCATTGACCTTGATGACATCAGGATCACCGAAACCGACTAGCTCTTTACGGACTCGAACTTGAAGTCTTGGGAAATCATTACCTGTGCCATCAGACCATTTAAAGACAATCTTCTTAAATGCGGGATATTGGCGAGTGGCCTTCACATACTTCTTGACTGCCGCCATATCTCCACCAACGGTTCCATTGATGCCATGCTTGGAAATGATGATGCGACCTTTGAGCCCTAGGCTTTCACAGAGGTTCTTCTGCCAAAGCTTGACGGCTTCTGGATCTTCCAGTGGGGTGAATCCGTAATAGAGGATTACCTTTGGAATAGATGGCGCATGCTTGTTCACACACCTATTCTAAGCCCGCATAAGAGTGGAATAAACCCAGGGAATTTCGAGTTGTAGGTAGTTGAAAGTTCAACTATTCTTGAGGAAGTATAGCCAAAGGAGCTCAAAATGCCAGCAGTAACGGTCAGTGATATCACCATCTTGCCTCGCATCACGGCAGGAACTTCGTTACGAGCCAGATCCATTAAGAGTGTTACAACAGCTCCTCAGGGATACGAAGGCGAAGGTTTTCCTGTTAGACGAGCATTTGCTGGCGTAGACCTTCAAGAATTAGATCCATTCATTCACTTAGATCAAATGGGTGAAGTTGAATATGCACCAGGTGAACCAAAGGGAACTCCTTGGCACCCACATCGCGGTTTTGAAACTGTTACCTACATTATTGATGGAATTTTTGATCACCAAGATAACAATGGCGGTGGCGGAACGATTTCAAATGGCGACACACAATGGATGACTGCAGGTGCAGGAATTCTGCACATTGAAACCCCTCCGGAGAGTTTGGTTATGTCAGGTGGTTTGTTCCACGGATTCCAGTTGTGGGTCAACCTGCCTGCAGCTAAGAAGTGGTCTCCTCCTGCGTATCAAGATGTTCGCGCAAAGGATGTTGCGCTGT
>CALEZA010000135.1 GCA_937927965.1 uncultured Candidatus Planktophila sp. | reverse complement strand
CCCACGCGGTCGGGTGTGTTGCATGCAAAAAGCGCAGAGGAGAAAGGTATCTGGGGAGTAGGTGAAAGGTCAAAACGGCCCTTTTACTCCTCCAGCATGAAAATTTCTGGCAGTATCCCCAAAATTTGATCTCGGGCGTGTCTTAGCTGGGAAGGCTACTAATGTCCGTTTTGTCGGATTTTGCGCTCTATATGGGGTGGGAGCTCAATCCCATCAGAATCAGGGGCAGTCTGCGCCTGACCATAGTGGCGTGAGAGCGGAATAACTCCAGACCAGATGGGCAGATCCTTATCCTCTGGCTCATCGATGACTCCCCCTGTGCGGGATTTAGCTGACATCTTGGTCATGGGCAGCTCAATAATCATCGTCCCAGCAGCCTCTTTATTGGTGGTCGCCCTCGCATAGCCCGTCATGCCAGGCACCAAGCCTTCGGTGATGCGATCCATCGCCTCGAGTTTTTCTGAATCTTCTAATCTGCGACCCACGCCAAAAATCATCACCGATTCATAATTCATTGATGAGTTAAATGCAGATTTTGCAACGATGATTGCGTTGAGCTTGGTAACAGTCACACACATCTGTGCGCCTTTTGCCAACTGCATCATTAATCGAGAGCCAGTGGAACCATGGAGCAGGATTCGATCCTTATCTCGTGCATAGGCCATAGGAATAACAAAAGGTTCATTGACATCGCTATCTACAAATCCGACATGCGCAACATACTCACTATCTAAAAGAGCATTGATTGCATCGCGATCAAAGACCTCACGGTCATCATGGCGCTTTACATGGTATTTGGAATCGTTGCTCATAGCCACACCTTAACGATTATTGGTTCTTTTGGAAACAAATATACGGAAGGTTGAAGTGGTCAGATTTCCTCCTGGGGTGATTAACTGTGCTGTGATGAAGTTGTAGTTCATCGCGCTCGGTTTCCATGTGCAATTAGCAATCTTGCTCACGGTCTGAATATTGATACATCCAGGGATGCGCTTTCCATTAAAGAAGAAAGTTACCAATCCATCAATATCTACAGTGGATCTCAGAGTGGAAGCGGTTCTATACACGGCGCTACTCAAACCATTGGTAAGGGCGATTGTGTGGCTGGCTGGTGTTAATAATGCGTTGTAGCTCTCTTGAATTTGTGCTGAAGTCAGTTCGCTTGTCCATAACTTAAAGTTTCGAAGGTTATAAGTTCCATAGAAGGCATTGTCGCCATAGCGGCCCAGCACATAACTTGAAGGAGGCCCCGCGAATGACTTTGAAGTTTGATTAACAGTGCCCATGCAAAGAGAGAGACTCTGCTGGGTGCCATCCATAAAAATCTTTTGCTTTGTTGTGTTGTCCTGAGTAGTCGACATGACAAAAGTGAAGGTGTGATAAGCCCCTGTAATACCTACGGTAGACATACCGTAGATGTCTCCTCCGCCAGTATTAAATCCTAGGCAGCTAGGTTGATACCAAACATCATAGAAGCTGCCAGACCAACCCATAATCATTCCATTACTGGATGAGTTAGTTTGAGTAGCATTTATCTTCATCGTGATTTGGAAAGTTATATTTGTAAGCGCAGAACCATTACCTAATGATTGAGTAATGTATTGAAGTGTTCCAGCTGTGGCATTCAGTGCGACTGAAGTATCACTGGATTGATATGAAGGTGCAGGCGATGCTGCTGTAGATAAGGTTGCGCTTCCGCCTATCGATCCATCATTAGTCCAAGAAGTTCCCGAAATCTTTGATGCGCTAGCAGTAAGTGAGACAGCAGGGGTTGGGACGGCAGCTAAAGCCCACGGTGCGCTGAAGTAAGTGGAAAGAAGCAAGAAGACCCCTACAAGAATTGCAGGGGTCTTCTTCACTTAATTAACCTGAGTACTAGCGAGGAATCTCAACCTCATCAAGACGAACTGCTTCGCCTGAACCAGTCTGATCGAATGGTGTGAGATCTTCTTCATCGTAGTATGAGTAAGAGGCTCTTGCCTTTTCTTCCTCTGTTGGCTCAACACGAATGTTGCGGTAACGAGGTAGACCAGTTCCTGCAGGAATCAACTTACCAATGATCACATTCTCCTTGAGACCGAGCAATGGATCGCTCTTCTCTGAGAGTGCTGCATCTGTAA
>CALEZA010000134.1 GCA_937927965.1 uncultured Candidatus Planktophila sp. | reverse complement strand
AACCTTGGCGTACTTCTCATCACTCACTACACACGCATCCTTCGCTACATCCAGCCAGATTTCGTTCATGTCTTTGCTGCGGGCAAGGTTGTTGAGCAGGGTGGACCAGAGCTTGCTGAAAAGCTTGAAGCTAATGGTTATGCGGAGTATGTAGGCGCTTAATGAGCTTTGACGCTGCAGTAATTCGTAGAGATTTTCCGATTTTTGATCGGAAAATTCGCGACGGCAAAAGACTTGTCTATCTGGATTCAGGTGCCACAAGTCAGAAGCCAGAGTCTGTAATTGCTGCAGAGTCAGATTTCTATCGCCTTCATAACGCAGCAGTCCATCGCGGCGCACATCAACTAGCAGAAGAAGCCACAGATATATACGAAGGTGCGCGAGCGAAGGTGGCTTCCTTCATAGGCGCTGCTGAAAGTGAAGTCATCTTTACCAAGAGCGCAACAGAATCTCTCAACCTAGTCGCTTACGCGATGGGAAACGCGCCTATTGGCAACCGATTTAATCTTCAACCTGGAGACTCGATCGTTGTCACTGAGATGGAGCACCATGCCAATCTCATTCCTTGGCAGCAATTGGCAGCTCGCACAGGCGCTGTGCTTTCATGGTTTGAGGTAACACCCGAAGGACGGCTTGATCTCACTCAGATAGATAAAGTGATCACAGAGAAGACCAAAGTTGTTGCTCTTACTCATCAATCGAATGTACTGGGAACGATAAATCCGCTGGAAGCCATTGTTCAACGAGCACATCAAGTGGGTGCGGTTATTGTTCTGGATGCATGTCAATCTGTGCCGCATATGAAGGTAGATGTTGCGAAACTTGGCGTTGACTTCGTTGCATTTTCTGGCCACAAAGTTCTAGGACCTACTGGAGTTGGCGTGTTGTGGGGGAGAGCTGAGCTTCTCGATGAACTTCCACCATTCCTGACTGGTGGATCAATGATTGAGACTGTCACCATGACTTCAGCTACTTGGGCTCCTGCACCTCGCAAGTTTGAAGCAGGTGTTCCCAATATGGCTC
Source organism: uncultured Candidatus Planktophila sp. (assembly GCA_937927965.1). GTDB lineage: Bacteria > Actinomycetota > Actinomycetes > Nanopelagicales > Nanopelagicaceae > Planktophila. Next base: position 6,566 of record CALEZA010000134.1, on the reverse strand, counting down.
AGGCGGCAGGTTTGGGCGCAGCTATTGATTACCTTTCCAATATCGGAATGGATGCGATCTACCAACATGAGCAAGAGTTGACTCACTCACTTATCTCTTCGCTTTCTGAGATAGAGGAAGTCACGATTGTTGGCCCAACCGATATGAATTTGCGCGGAGGTTCAGTCTCCTTCACTGTGGGCGATATCCATCCTCACGATCTTGGCCAGTTTCTCGATAGCCAAGGAATCGCCGTGAGAACTGGTCATCATTGTGCTTGGCCACTAAATCGTAAGATGGGTGTTGTGGCTACAACGAGAGCATCACTTTATCTTTATAACACTCAAGAGGACCTTGATGCGCTCATCCAAGGCATCCATGATGCAACGAAATATTTTGGTAGATAATGCAACTCGATAATCTCTATCAAGAAGTTATTCTCGATCACTACAAGAATCCGCAGAATAAAAAGTTAGCCCCAGATTGTGATGCTCAGGTTCATCATGTGAACCCAAGTTGTGGTGATGAGGTCACTCTTGGAGTAAAGCTCAATGGAGATAAAGTTGAATCAATCACTTGGGAAGGTGTCGGCTGCTCAATCTCCCAGGCGAGCACTTCAATTTTGAGTGATCTACTCACAGGAAAGACTTTGGCTGAAGCAGGGGCTATCTCGGAAGAGTTTCTTGAGTTGATGCAGAGTAAGGGAGCCTTGGAAGGTAACCCTGAAGTGTTGGAGGATGCAGTGGCTCTGGCTGGAGTTTCACAGTACCCCGCTCGAATCAAATGTGCTCTTCTTGGTTGGATGGCCTTTAAAGATGCCTCTCTGCAAGCTCAAGCCGATAATTAATTGCACGAAATATAGATAGGATACGAACATGAGCGCAGCTATTGAAGATGTCACTGAGGCAATGAAGGATGTTGTCGACCCAGAGTTGGGTATCAATGTTGTCGATCTCGGCCTTGTCTATGATGCAATGGTCGATGAAAATAACATCGCAGTCCTGAACATGACTCTGACTTCTGCTGCATGTCCACTTCAAGATGTGATTGAAGACCAGACTCGTCAGGCGCTAGCTTCTCTCGTAGATGATGTGCGAATCAATTGGGTCTGGATGCCGCCATGGGGTCCAGATAAAATTACAGATGAGGGTCGCGATCAACTTCGAGCTCTTGGCTTTACTGTTTGATTTAATCTGTGTCACAACATGCAGTCTGGATGATGATGCGGTCGATGACCGCAGATCAATCCGTTAAATCAGTAAAACTCAAAGAGGGCACTCTCAAGAGGATTGCAACTTACGCCCAACCTTATAAGACCTATATTGCACTCTTCCTCGTCACTGTTGTGATAGACGCAGTCCTTATAGTTTCCACCCCCTTGCTGCTTCGTAAACTCATTGACGATGGTGTCATTCCTGGAAATGGCGGGCTGATTACAGAGTTAGCCCTCATCGTTGGGTTGTTGGCTATGGTGGATGCTGCAGTCAATATCGCTGGGCGTTGGTTCTCCTCTCGTGTTGGTGAAGGACTCATTTTTAATCTCCGAAGCCAAGTCTTTACTCATGTGCAGCGCCAGTCAGTTGCATTCTTTACACGCACCCAGACTGGTGCTCTCATTTCACGATTGAATTCAGATGTGATTGGAGCCCAGCAGGCCTTCACCTCAACACTTGCTGGATTGGTCAGCAATGTCATCAGTCTGGTTCTCGTTGCTGGAACTATGGCTTTCTTATCATGGCAAATCACCCTTATCTCACTTGCTCTTCTTCCACTATTTATCTATCCAACTAAATGGGTGGGAAAGAAAATTCAAGCTTTGACTCGAGAGTCGATGGATCTCAACGCGAAAATGTCGAGCACGATGACTGAGCGTTTTAATGTTTCTGGTGCAATGCTCGTTTCGCTTTATGGCCATCCTGATAGAGAATCGACGACTTTTTCTGCTCGAGCTCGCAAAGTTGCAGATATCGGCATCCATAGTGCGATGCTCAATCGACTCTTCTTTATTTCTCTGACAAGTGTGGCGGCAGTGGCGACTGCCTTCGCTTATGGTTTCGGTGGACACTTAGCTATCAACGGCTCAATCACGGTTGGAACTTTGTTAGCAATCACAGCGCTTCTGGCTCGTCTTTATGGTCCGTTAACAGCACTTTCAAATGTGAGAGTTGATGTGATGACTTCTCTCGTCTCTTTTGAAAGAATCTTTGAAGTCCTCGACCTCCAACCCATGGTTCAAGAGAAGGCTGATGCCGTTGAACTCAAAGGTGGTGCTGCTTCAGTTGAGTTTAAAGATATACATTTTGCATATCCTCGAGCGGAAGAAATCTCTCTTGCGTCTCTGGAGTCAGTTGCCAAGGCAGAAATCCCGCAAAGCGGGGAGATTCTTAAGGGAATTTCCTTTAGGGCAATGCCGGGCACTCTCACTGCGATAGTGGGACCTTCGGGAGCTGGCAAAACTACTCTGTCGGCGCTCCTACCTCGCCTCTACGATGTGACGGCGGGATCTATTGAGATCAATGGTGTTGATATTAGAGATTTCACTCTGCAGTCACTGCGCGATCAGATTGGCGTAGTGGCACAAGATCCTCATCTCTTCCACGAATCCATTGCTGAAAATCTTCGATATGCAAAGAGTGATGCAACAGAAGAAGAGATGATTCAAGCGTGTAAATCTGCTCAGATTTGGTCGATGATTTCTCAATTACCCAATGGACTCGACACCATGGTGGGTGAGCGTGGACATCGTCTCTCAGGAGGAGAGAAGCAGCGTCTAGCAATTGCTCGAATGCTGCTCAAAGCTCCATCGATTGTTTTGCTCGATGAAGCTACAGCCCACCTGGATTCCGAGAATGAAGATTTAGTACAAGAGGCCCTAGAGGTTGCGCTTAAGGGTAGGACCTCCATTGTGATTGCTCATAGATTGAGTACTGTCATGCACGCAGATCAAATCTTGGTGATGGTCTCTGGTGAGATTGTCGAGCAGGGCACACATCAGGAACTAATGAAAAGCTCAGGTTTGTATTCAGAGCTCTTTTCTCGTCAAGACCTCACGGCGAATTAAGAATCTGCCGTAAACAACCAATCCTGCAAATATCACCCACTGCAATGCATATGCAAAGTGTGGTCCATCAGATAATTCTGGAAGCTCTGCAACAACTGCAGGAGTAAGTTCAGGTAAATTGCCTTCAAGAAGATCTAGATAGAACGGTGCACGAATCTCATTTTCTGTATTAGAAGATTGTGCGTTCGCTTCTGAAATCAATCCAGATTTTCCTGTTGGAACGGCAAAGAAGTTACCTTGAGGCAAAGATGTGTCGAGCCTGAGTCTTCCAAGAATTGTTACTTCACCTGCAGGAGTTGGAGGTAACTCTGGCCTTTCGGTCGCAGTTGCACCAGCTTGAACCCAGCCTCTGTCCACCCAGAATTCTTGACCATCGGTTGAAATGAAGGCGGTGAGGGCTTCGAAACCGTACTTGCCTTCGAAGTAATGGTTGCGAAGGAGAATTTGTCTAGATCCATCGAAGGAACCCGTGACTTTAATTGTCCGCCACTCACTTCTAGCCAAATCTTTCTTGGCTTCGTCAAGTCCGATTATCGGAAGAGATGTGTGAGAAGTGATAGTCGCATTTCTATCGTGGCGAACCTGCCCACGATTAAACTGCCATTGCGCTGCCCATAAACACCCAATGATGAGAAGAAGAGCTAAGAGCGTTTTCAGGAATGCAAACTCTTCTTTACGGGACAAGAATTACTCAATTCCTTTTGGACGGTTGGAGAGAATGTTATCTCCTGGAAGCACAGTCTCTCTTCCTGCATTAGCAACAACAACAGCAACATAGGGAAGAACCATTGCACCAAGGAGAGCAAACCAGCGATAAGGACTTGGTAGGGCAACAGTGAGGAGGAAGCAGACAGTTCGAATAATCATCGAGATGAGATATCGCCTCTGTCTCGCTCCGAGATCTGTACTCAGGCGGCGTGGTGCAGATGTGATATCAAAACTCTCATTTTGACCTTGATTTGCCTTCGGAGGGGTTGCCATAAGGTAAGAGTAGGAGTGCTCACGAGTAATCGCGACCTCAAAATGCTGGTTACGCTGAAGTAGCAGGGTAAGTTTGCTCTCATGACAGAGACTTCATCTCCAAGTATCGCCTTAGTAACAGGCGGCAATAGAGGAATTGGCCTTGCCATAGCTCATGCCCTTAAGGCAGCAGGGAATCGAGTGGTCATCACATACCGCAGCGGCACCCCACCAGAAGGCTTTGATGCCGTCCAGATGGATGTGACCTCTTCGGATTCAGTGGATGCAGGATTTGCCAAGATTGAGGCTGAAATTGGAGTCCCAGAGATCATTGTTGCCAATGCAGGCATCACCAAGGACACCTTAGTGATGCGAATGAGCGATGAAGATTTTGAGAATGTTATTAATGCTAATCTCACAGGAGCTTTTCGAGTTAGTAAGCGAGCAACTAAAGGCCTTCTCAAACTCAAGCGTGGTCGACTAATTTTCATCGGATCGGTTGTTGGGGGAGTTGGCGCGGCTGGTCAAGTCAACTACTCAGCTTCTAAATCTGGACTAGTTGGAATGGCTCGTTCATATGCACGAGAATTGGGCAGCAGAGGAATTACTGCAAATGTGATTGCTCCAGGGTTTGTTGAAACGGATATGACAGCAGAGTTAGATGAGAAGAGACGCTCAGATATTGCTGCACAAGTGCCGTTGGGTCGTTTCTGCTCAGCCGATGAAATCGCAGATGTCGTCGCTTTTATTGCATCACCACAAGCTAGCTATATAACAGGAGCCATCATTCCAGTCGATGGCGGATTAGGAATGGGTCACTAAATGGGAATTCTTCAAGGAAAGAACATCCTCGTCACAGGTGTGTTGACTGATGGATCAATCGCTTTTCATATTGCACGCCTTGCCCAAGAAGAGGGTGCAAATGTCGTTCTGACTGGATTTGGCAGAGGCCTAAGTCTGACAACTCGTATTGCAGATCGCCTTCCACAAAAACCAGCAATCATCGAACTCGATGTCACAAACCAAGAGCATCTAGACCGACTTGCAGATGAAGTTCGCAAGTATCTTCCACATCTCGATGGTGTTGTTCACTCAATTGGTTTTGCTCCAGAGGCAGCCCTTGGTGGAAATTTCCTCAACACAACATGGGAAGATGTTTCAACTGCAGTACATGTCTCCGCTTATTCATTGAAGTCTCTGACACTTGCATGCCGCCCACTGTTTAACGGGGGAGGTTCAGTTGTAGGACTCGACTTCGATGCTCAAGTTGCTTGGCCTCTCTATGACTGGATGGGAGTTGCTAAGGCAGCTCTTGAATCCACCAATCGATATCTAGCAAAATATCTAGGACCTGAGAATATTCGTGTGAATCTCGTGGCAGCTGGTCCTATTGGTACAGTTGCAGCAAAATCGATTCCTGGTTTTGCTCGCTTTAAGGAACTTTGGGATGAACGCAGTCCTCTCTCTTGGGATGTTACTGATCCAATACCAGCAGCGCAGGCATCTGTAGCGCTTCTCTCTGACTGGTTCCCAAAGACAACGGCTGAGATTATTCATGTTGATGGTGGATTCCATGGAATGGGTGGCTAGAAAGAGAGGAGCATTTATTGCCCTTGCTCTTACTTTCTTTATCTCGATTTCGATTGCCACTGCTGAATTCCTCGGCGAGAGTTCGCTTGTCTATAAAGAGGAAGTGCTGCCTCTCACTTGTTTTGAAACAACTACAGCAACCCTGCGAGTAATCGAAGATTCACTTTGTCCTGGAGATCTGATCTCACTCGGCAATGGTCCTTTGCAGCAGATATTGAATGAGGGCTCTGTAACGACCTCGATTCATCCGCTCCTACAAGCCAGGTTTGATGCTGCGAGTGTGGCAGCGCAATCTGACGGTGTTCATCTTTACATAGCCTCAGGCTTTAGAAGCAAAGCAAGACAAGCAGAACTTTTTGCTCGTGAAGTTCGCATTCGAGGGAGTGAAACTGAAGCTGCTAAGTGGGTGCTTCCAGCAGATTACTCCCACCACCCTCTCGGACTTGCAATCGATGTGAACTACCCAGGCGATCGCCCAGGAGCGGCTTGGCTTGAGGCAAACGGTTCTCGCTTCGGGCTCTGTCGGGTCTATGCCAACGAATGGTGGCATTTTGAAGGTGCTATAGCTCCAGGAGGCGTTTGCCCTCCCATGGCGGCCAATGCCCTCGTGGATTTACCGTAATTTCTCAATCTGAGGGGGGCTCGGCTAAGATTTGCCCCAGACCAGTGGCTCAGGCTGCTGCAAGAGGAGTTCGCACTCCCACCTCTACGGCTCCGGCTGATTGGTTTGTCAGGTAAAACCCTTGAGGGTTTTCTTGTTCGGTGCGCCTTTTCTTTCGGCGTCGTAGCTACTTACGAAACCAAGAACCGAACATAGGAGTAGAAATCACCACTGACCCACGCATCAATGATCGAATCCGCACACCACAAGTGCGTCTGATTAATTACACAGGCGAGCAAATTGGAGTTGTAGATATCGAGGCTGCTTTGGCGATGGCGGATGAAATCGGACTCGATCTCGTTGAGATCGCAGCTG
>CALEZA010000133.1 GCA_937927965.1 uncultured Candidatus Planktophila sp. | reverse complement strand
TTGAGAGAGAGGCTATTAAGCATTTTATTGCTCAAGGGTGGGAAGTAATTCACCGCGCTCGTATCTATCAAGAACTTACGCAATTCTATGAGCGTCATTCTGAGGATGCATTCACCCTCCTTTACTCGCAAGGCTTTGAGATACCTCAACACGCGCCGATCTTGCACTCCTCTCGAGTAACTGCAATCGAGGTAGATCCAAAAATAAGTCCGATATCTGCAATTCATCTCAGTGAAGAGGTTCGCCATTACAAGACTCCTCGGAGTCTGCGAATACTTCCTCCTACTACTCCCACAATCGTGGGTTTGGCATCAATGGGAGCAGCAGCCGGATCGACCACCATTGCGATCAATCTTGCGCAGGAATTTTCATCTTCAGGCAGGCGAACATTGCTTATCGATGGAGATAGAACCAATCCTTCAGTGGCTTCTTTATTGGATATCTATGGAATTCATAGAGATATTGTGAAGAGCGATCAGGGGTTTTCGTGTGTTGAGCTCTCAACACTAGACCAAGTTTCAGCAGTGAGTAGAGCCTCCAATCAATTTGATGTGATGGTGATTGATTGTGGAAAATTCACAGATCTTGCACAACGATTGATTGGTCACAGGCTTGGAGATTATTCGATGCAGTGGGCCACAGAGCTGCATTCTCAACTATGGATAGTTTCATCAGAACAAGAGTTACGGTCGCAACAATTAACGCTGAATCTTCAGGAACTCAGGAGCAGTCGACCACAATCTGATCTTGGAATCGTCCTCAATCATCTCCCTGCCATGAATCGAAAAAGGAGAGCTCAAATAATTGCCCATGGCACATTGTCAGGAATGACCTCTCCATTTCTCTTGCCACGAGATATGAAATCGGTCAGGAAAGCTCAATCAGCTAAGAGCACATTGGCACTTTCTGCCCCTAAATCGAATCTTCGAGCGGCGATATCTCGGCTGAGCGCTGAGAGTGCTGACTGGAGTAATTAACCTATATTCTTCACCTATGCGCGTGTATCTGGGATCGACTGCAGATGAAATTCAAGACTTTCTCAATGAGAAGAGCCTTGAAGTTGCTGAGGTTTTCGCCCCAACTCCGATTTTTCAAGCCACTCACTCCGAGATGGATGAGGAGGAGATTGAATTTTCACTCTCCATGCTAGCGGCAGAGGATGCTCTCGATTTACAAAATGAGCAGTCAGGTTGCGCCATTGTGATTGCACTTGAGATCCCAGAGGATCAGTGCGGTGCTTTTGATGAAACAAGTATCGAATTGCTCGCCCCTCTGCGTTGGGATCAGATAGAAGCACTCTTCACCGTCGATGGAGACAATGAAGAGCTCACATGGTTTGCTCCTCAAGAGGCTACCAATCACATCAATGAGTGGCTTAAGGCTTAGTCAATGCCATCTATTGAGGAGTATGTCTCTGGCAGAAGTCCACTGGCACCTGATGAAATCCATAAACTGCGAGAGCTAGTTGCTGATTGGCAACTTCTTTCCGATCTCTCATTCGCCGATCTCATACTCTGGGTTCCACTTCGCAAGGATTCTCTAAGTTGGCCAAGCGGATATATCGCTGTTGCTCATATCAGACCGACAACAGCGGCAACTGTCTTCGCGCACGATGTCATTGGTGATGAGATTGCATGGGGGGAGCGCAGCTATATAGACCAAGCTCTCTCAGGAGCTGAAATTGTTCGCGACACACAACCTCAATTGGTTGGCGATGTGATGATCAAAGAAGAGACTATTCCTGTCTTAATGGATGAGCGCGTCATTGCAGTTATTTCTCGTCACCGTAACTCAGATTTAATGCGACAGCCTTCTAGGTTGGAACTTAACTATCGAGAAATTGCTCACGAGCTCTACCGCATGGTGGCTGAAGGAAACTTTCCTTATAAGAGCGCAGGACCTCTCTTTGATCCAACACCTCGCGTGGGAGATGGGCTTATTCGTCTTGATGTCAATGGAGTAATCAGCTACGCAAGCCCAAATGCACGATCTGCATTTAGCCGTATGGGTTGGACCAATGAACTTGCGGGCTATTCATTGGGAGAAATCTCCGAATCAGTATCAAGAGAAAAGAGCGATGCACGCGAAGAGGCCTATGTCACCAGCCTTAGCGGTCGCTCGCTTCGTCGCGTTGAAGTTGAGAACGCCGGCGGCACCATTGATTTGATTGTTCTGCCAATTCTTGCCGGTCAAGACAGAATCGGTGCAATTGTTCTGCTCAATAATGTGACTGAATTGCGTCGGCGTGAGCGCGAGCTGGTGACTAAAGATGCAACTATTCGTGAGATTCACCATCGTGTGAAGAATAATCTTCAGACTGTATCTGCACTTTTGCGCCTTCAAGCTCGTCGTATTGAAGATCCAGGAGCAAGCCAAGCTCTCAATGAAGCAGTGCGCCGAATAGCATCGATCGCACTTGTGCATGAAACTCTTTCAAATAGCCCTGATGCATCGGTGGAATTCGACGATGTGCTTGATCGACTGGTTAGCCATGCACTCGAACTCACACCTCGAATGGGGGAACTCACTATTTCTCGCAAAGGGGAGTTGGGATCTCTCGAACCTCGCATAGCAACACCACTTGCACTCGTAATTACCGAACTCATCTATAACGCACTTGAGCATGGATTAGAAAGCGAAGGCACAGAACTTGTCATCGCTATCGAGCGTGGAACTACACATGCGAAAGTCACTATCTCTGACGATGGCGTGGGATTGCCTGAGGGATTTAGTTTGGCGGAGTCTTCCAACCTAGGGTTGCAGATTGTGAGAACTCTGACGGAGAATGAATTAAGAGGAACTCTTACCCTGACTTCAGATGAGAAGCAGACTCAAGCAGAGTTGGTATTTCCAATAAAAGATTAGTTGGAGTTGTTATCCATCAAGCGAGCACGATTACGAGCTGCTCGACGCTTCAAAGCACGGCGCTCATCTTCGGAGAGGCCGCCCCAGACTCCTGCATCCTGGCCTGACTCAAGGGCCCATGCCAAACATGCATCTTTGACTATGCAGCGGGCGCAGACCTTCTTCGCCTCTTCAATTTGAGTGATGGCAGGTCCTGTATTTCCCACAGGAAAGAAGAGCTCAGGATCTTCATCACGGCAGGCAGACTGGTGTCTCCAATCCATGGCAAATCCCCTTTCAGTCTCTTGTGTGGTTCATGCGAATGCGTGAGTTGGTAATTCTCCCTGTTCGCAGCGTCATTAACAAGGAGATAGAGGAAAAAAGATTGTGATTTACGACCTTCAATTCTCATTGGAGTGCCCCCGACAGGATTCGAACCTGTGCTCCTGCCTCCGGAGGGCAGTGCTCTATCCCCTGAGCTACGGGGGCCAAATGGCCCTCAGCAATGATACGGGGATAGATTAACCGACTATGAACGGACCAAAATTGGAAACTGCCTACTTCGCTACTGGATGCTTTTGGGGAGCAGAGCGTCGATTCTGGAACCTCAACGGCGTGATCTCCACCCAAGTTGGGTATATGGGTGGAGTGACTCAATCTCCGACATATGAACAGGTCTGCACAGGAAAGACTCTTCATGCAGAGATGGTGGAGGTGAATTTCGATCCGACGGTAATTTCGTATGAGAGTCTCTGTAAAGAGTTCTGGGTAATGCACGATCCCACATCACTGAATCAGCAAGGTGGAGATATCGGAACCCAATATCGAAGCTCAATCTTCTTCACATCCGAGAATCAGAAGTCGGTTGCTCTTGCCACTCGCGATGCTTATCAAGTTGCTCTCAGTGCCGAAGGCATTGGAAAGATTGTTACTGAGATTCTCAGCGCTGATGGAGTTACTTTCTACCCAGCTGAGGAGTATCACCAGAGATATCTGGAGAAGAATCCCAATGGATATGACTGCCACTCAAGTGCAGGGGTTGCATTTCCTGCGATGTAATTAGGAGAGTGCTCTCCAGCAGTACCAGGCAACTACGCTTCTATAGGGGCGGAATTTCTCACCCTTCTTTTCAAGGGCTGCTGGTGTTATCTCTTCTGGGAGTGAGTAGATCTTCTCCCATCCACGACGCACACCTAAATCACCTGTTGGCCAGATATCTAGCCTGCCAAGTTGATGCATCATAAACATATCGACCGTCCAGGGTCCGATACCCCATAGAGATGTGAGTTGGGTAAAGATCTCTTCATCGCTGTCAATCTCATGCAACTGATTAATCTTGATCTCTTTGGTGAGGGCTGCAGATGCCAGACCTTGGATGGTTTTGTATTTCGCTCCTGAAACACCCGCTTCTCGCATTTGTGATTCAGAGATAGCTGCAATGCGAGAGGGAATAATTCGCCCGCCTGCTAATTTCTTTACTCTCATATAGATGGTGTCGGCAGCTTTGATTGCCAACTGTTGAGAGATTACCGATTCCACAAGTGATTCAAAGTGGGTGGGAGGCTTCTCATTGCGACCTAGTGTGCAGAGGGGGTGCGCCTCAATTATTTTCGCAAACTTCTTATCTCTCGTAGATATTTCAGCGACGATTTTCTTCATGGAACGCTCAGTGATGGGAGAGAAAGTCACGGTGACAATGATGGTGAAAGCAAGGCCATAGTGCAATACTGCGGTTATGAGCGATTTTCATCTTGTGCCCATTGAAGAGCTTCGCACTCACAAGTCAGAGAAGTGGCGAGCGTTTCCAAACGATGTTCTCCCTCTTCCAGTCGCCGAGATGGATTTTCCAGTTGCAGAGCCGATTCGCCGAGCTCTCAGCGAGATGGTCGCAAAGTCAGATTTAGGATATTTGGGTCCAATCCCAGAGATGGGCGAAGCATTCGCTGGATTTGCACAGAGACGATTTGGCTGGATGCCAGATGCAACTCAAGTTCGCATTGCAGCCGATGTTGGAGTTGGAATTGTTGAGACTCTTCGAGTAATCACCAAGCCTGGTGATGGAATCATGATCAACTCACCTGTCTATCCAAACTTTTGGACTTGGGCCAATGAAACACATCTCACAATTGTCGATGTTCCACTCACTCACTCTGATGTTGAAGTCGATGGATCAGTGTGGCATTTGGATTGGGAGGCAATTGAGAAGGCTTACAAATCTGGGATTAAAGTTCATCTAATTTGTAATCCTCACAATCCACTCGGTCGCGTATACACTCGAGAAGAGCTGCTTCGTTTGGTGACACTTGCAAGCGAGAATGGAGTCATAATCATTAGCGATGAGATTCACTCACCGCTTACCTTTTCAGAGCAGACCTTCACACCATTCCTTTCTCTCGGAGATCAGGCTCGCGCCGTGGGAATTACTGTCACTGCTGCTAGTAAGGGATGGAATATCGCAGGATTAAAGTGCGCGATTATTCTTACGCAAGATGCAGCGATGTTTGAACGCCTTAACGCGATTGCACCAGCAACTCACTATAGAGCATCACTTTTGGGAGCTTTTGCAACTGTCGCAGCATTTAAAGAGGGCGAGCCTTGGCTCAATGATTTAATGGTGCAACTCGACACCAATCGGAAATTGGTTAATACATTGCTGGCTGAGCGCCTTCCCGATGCTCGTACTCACCTTCCACATTGTTCATACCTATCGTGGATAGATTTCTCTGCCTACAAATTGGGAGAAGATCCAGCTGCCTATCTCGTGGAGAAGGCTCGAACTGCCTTTGTCCCTGGGATGAGATTTGGTCAGAGTTTTTCTCAGTATGTGCGCCTTAATTTCGCAACAAGCCCTGCAATTATTGAAGAAGCGATAGATCGAGTCGCCAAGGTTCTGCACTAAGGCGATAGGCTCGCCCCATGGATTCATTGCACCCTGAGACATCAGCGATCGCTGCTGGCCGTCCCGATCGAGCACCTGGTGCACCGCTCAATACTTCAATCTCTTTAAATTCAACTTTTGCAGCAGGTGGAATTGGTTATGGCCGCTTTGGCAATGAAACTTGGGAAGCACTTGAGGAGACAATCACAGCACTTGAAGGTGGTCACTCAACCCTTGCATTCTCATCAGGAATGGCAGCAATCACTGCAGTCTTCTCACTCCTTCCACATGGTGCACCAGTTGTTGCATCTAATCAGGGTTATAGCGGCACTATGGCGCTCCTCAAGAAATACCATGAACAAGGCCGCCTTGAAGTTCGCTTTGTAGATATCGCAAATACTCCTGATGTCTTCGAGGCGCTTATGGGAGCTGCTTTTCTTTGGATTGAATCACCTACGAACCCTGGATTAGAAGTCGCAGAGCTTGCACTGATTATTGGCGAAGCTAAGAAGCGAAATATGGGAGTGGGTGTTGATAACACTTTTGCAACGCCTCTTAATCAGCAACCTCTAGTTCTTGGCGCTGATATTGCAATGCATTCTGTGACTAAGTATTTGGCAGGTCATAGCGATGTCATTCTTGGTTCACTTACTGTTAAAGATCCCGCACTTCACGCACGACTGCTTGAAGCTCGTACTCTCCTTGGCGCAATCCCAGGGCCATTTGAGGCTTTCCTTGCTCTTCGTGGAATTCGTACATTCCCATTGCGGATGCGTGCTGCACAGGAGAATGCCCAGCATCTGCTAAATCTCCTAAAAGAACATCCACGCGTGGAGCGTGTGCGCTATCCAGGTTTTGGCGCGATCATCTCCTTTGAAGTCGCAGCAAGTGCTGAAGAGACTGAGGCCATCTGCTCGGCAACTGAGTTGATTACCAATGCAACAAGCCTTGGGGGAGTTGAAACAACATGGGAGCGCCGCCGCCGTTGGGCTCTTGAGAGTGAGAGCATCCCTGAAAATCTCATTCGCCTCTCGGTTGGATGTGAACATGTCGAAGACATCTGGCGCGATATCGAGCAAGCCCTGAGAAAGTAGAGTATTTTTAAGGCATGAAAGCACTACGCCGACTTCTCGCATTCATCACTATGACTGTGCTCGCATTTAAAGCGGTAGCTTCATT
>CALEZA010000132.1 GCA_937927965.1 uncultured Candidatus Planktophila sp. | reverse complement strand
TCAGAGCCTTGGCTTCTGCCTGATCAATATTGTGCTTAGCAGGTACTTCGCGACCTTGAATCTTGCCGTTAACAGCCTCAAGAATCATATTGATGTTCTTAAGGTCTTTCTTATGCTTATCGCGCTCGTTCTTATCTTCTTCATCATCATCTGACTCAGAGTCAAGGAGAAGGAATGAGCCCTCTTCAAACTTATTTACTTCCTCTGTTACTTCAGCAACGCGAGCCTTGGCACCATCTGCCTCAGCATCGATAATCTCAGAAGCTTCTGCAATTAGGGTTTCAGCATCTTCGATCTCAACTTCTTCAACAACAATTTCGTTGCCATCTTCATCAAGAATGACAGCTGCCTTCTCACCCTTAACTGGTGATTCTTCCTTCACAGGAGCAGGTGGTGGTGCAATCAGAGCCATCTGCGCCTTGGACAGGATGCGGTGTGCTCCACCCAAACCTGCCTTGTAAGCCTTCTCTGTATCAACTGGAATTGTTTTATCAAGCTCGCGAACTTCTTGAGCTAACGGAATAAATTCCTTCTTTACCGCAAGGCGATAGTTTTCAATACCATGTGATCGAAGTTCTTCAACAATCTCTTTATGGCGTTCAATATCTCGCTTGAGATTGACAAGCTGCTGCACCTCTTTAGCGGTAAGCTCCTTCTTCATCGCAACCTTTACTGGTTTTGCGGGAGCTTTCTTTACGGGAGCTTTCTTCGCAGGTGCTTTTTTAACAGGAGCTTTCTTTGCGGCAACCTTCTTCGCTGGAGCTGCCTTCTTCGCTGCCGCCTTCTTTACAGGAGCTGTTTTCTTGGCTGCCGCTTTCTTAGCTGGAGCCGCCTTCTTTGCAGGGGCAGCTTTCTTTGCTACTGCCTTCTTTGCAACATTTTTGCCTGTTGCCTTGTTTTTGAGCGCACCTGTAGAAGCCACAATTGTCCTTTGGTTTTTTCGAGCTAATTTCGGGAGTTACTCTCTCGAACTGCTCGAAGTGATAGGCATATTATACCCAGAGAAATTGGCTACTTCAGCGTGGTTTTTGCGCGATTGCCAAGGCGTGGCGGATTGCATCTCCCACAGCCTCAGATTCGACCAAGAATCCATCGTGTCCAAAGTCTGAAGAGATGGAGATCAACGGTTCTGCCGTTGGAACGAGCTCAGATATCTCAACCTGAAGTCGAGGTGGGAAGAGGCGGTCGGTGTCGATAGAGACCACGACGACAGGAACGGTAATCGCCTCAAGAGCCTTGGTCACTCCCCCTCGATCGCGCCCCACATCGTGGGAGTTCATCGCCTCTGTGAGGGCAATATAGGTATTTGCATCGAATCTCTTCGCAAGTTTTTCTGCCTGGTGGTCCAGATATGACTCAACGGCATAGCGGCCAGTCTCATCACCTTGGAGCTGTCTTCCAAAGCGCACATCCATCTCTGATTCTGTGCGATAGGTCAGATGGGCGATGCGACGAGCAATACCCATTCCCTCCACAGGGCCACGAGCTTGCTCGTAGTAATCGCCTCTATTGAAGTATGGATCAGTCTTAATCGCTCTAATCTGAATAGAGGCAGTTCCTATTTGATCACCTGTGGCAACAGCTGATGAACCAATGGTGCAGATTGCTCCCACACGATCTGGAAGTTGAATCGCCCACTCAAGCGATCTCATTCCACCCAGCGAAGGACCCACGGCAAGTAAATACTTCTTAATCCCAAGAGCATCAGAGAATGCAACTTCGGCGTTGACCATGTCACGAATAGTGATCACAGGAAAGCGAGAGCCATATCGTTTTCCATCTGCTGCAATAGATGATGGTCCTGTTGAACCCTGACATCCACCAATAACATTAGGGCACACGACAAAATATTTATCAGTATCAAATGGCAGACCTGGACCGACCATCTGCGGCCACCATGAAGGAACATCTGACCAGCCTGTCATTGCATGATTGATCAGAATTGCATTGCTGCCATCTGCATTGAGCGTGCCCCATGATTGATAGGCAATGGTGATATCAGGAAGGACTTCTCCGCTTTCAAGCAAGAGATATCCGATCTTGACGAACTTGCGCTCACCAGGATCATCGAATTCAAGCCATGCGCCAGTGACATCTGGCCCTGGGTGGTGAGTACTCATCCAAACATCCTTCACGCACTTGCATCACTATCGATGCCTGGTCGTCACCCGGAGCACCCCACCGCGGTGGAGGGTTGCCGTCCAGCAAGCCGGGGCTAAGGGCTGGAACTCGTGACCTGAAGTAATTCTAACCTATTCAAAGATGGTGGCAATAACTTTGGGGTGCAGCTCAGCCCGCATCTGGGTGAAGGATTCAGGTGGCCATCCGGCATTAAAGACTCGTCGCAGCAAGGCAGCCAGCGGATAGTGCTCATCATCTTCAATAGCGCGATCTAAAGCTTTATGGGCAAGGGCGCCATCACCGCCTTCATATGCCATCGCTCCAACGATGCAGGCAATGGGTGCAACAAATCCCGCAGGGGCCATCTTGAGTAACTCCCTCCACATCATGAAGTAGAGATCAAAGGTGTCTTCGCTATGAATTCCTAAGGCATAGTCACGCACCTGCACATCACTCATCCTGCCAATCATTCGTGCAACTAGTCTGCGATCTGTGGGGCCACGACCAATACGGAATTCATCGAGCAATAACTCCATCACCTCAACTCCATCGCGCCTGAGAGCAGCTAAATCTGGGCTCTCTTCATCAATCGAATAGGCATCGACTTCGTGATACCAGCTTCGAGATAACGATTGTTCATCTGCTGCAATAGATCCCACCAGCTCTGAAATATCTGCAAAGGGCATTGGAATGCCAGCAATCACATGCTCCACCGCAAATTGTGAATCTTCAATCTGGGGCATGGCAGAGCCTGCAGGAGAACAGCATTCACGATCGCGACAGATTATCGAGCGATATCGACCATTGCTAATAACTATCGACTCTTTCACTTCTACGCAATTACGCAGCAACCCTGCAGACAGCGAGATGAGCAATGAATCTCCATCGTCTCTCTCATCAGGCATATAGGCAAGCAGAAGCGCCTGCTCTGCTCTATCTCTTATAAAGTGGTGAGCAAGAAGATCGATCTCATCACTTTCTAAAGTTGCGGGGATATCAATTCTCATCGCCATCCCAATTGCGTTATCTCTGACAGAGATCATCACTAATGAATTGGTGGGGTGAAAGCCAATAAGAAATGGCACAGCGGTGATGAGGTCATGGGCGGATGTGAGTGTGGGCATATTTCTCCTTTAGCGAGTGAAGCGGGTAGGGGCTGCTGCGATAGTGATAGGTAGAGCTGAAACAGTGGTGATTTCGCCTGGAATACGAGCGCTCACTCCATCGATAGTGAATTCACCATCCCAGCGAGTAATGAGCTCGATGATGTAGTGGCCAGGTTTGGAATAGGTGTGGCGTATCTGTCCATCGGGGTAAGGGCCGCCAACATTTCGAGTGAGATAGATAGTTCCATCTCCGTAATGCCAGAAGAATGTGGGGCGAAGAGAGATCGTGACTAACTCCCCCAGAATCTCAATCTCTTTCGTGACAAGGGTGGGAATATCTGACCAGAAGTAGACAGGAGTTCTCACCAGTGGCATTGATGCGGGTTGATAAGCAATTCCAGCTGTTGGAATAGATTCAATCAACTTATCTTCAAGTGAAAATCCAGCAGATGCACTCTTCTTGACGCGTGCTTTCGGCTTCTTCTTGACCGCTGGTCTCTTTGTTCTTAGAGCAGGTTTCCTTGTTGCGAGAGTTTTAACAACAGGTTTCTTTGAAATCGTAGGTTTAACGGTTGCACTCTTCTTGGGCTTTGCACTCTTTGAGGGTGCAGGAATTGCTGTAGTGGTACTGGTGGGGCCTTTGCCCTTTCGCCCTTCGATCACAATATGGCCACCTTGGCTATAAACCTCAATACATGCTTTCTCAACGCACTCCTGTGCTGATGCAGATGTTGCGGGAAGTGAAAGCACGAGAAGAATGAGAAAGATAAGCATCATGCTGGGAAGATTAAAGAGAAGTTCTATCTTCGTGGGACTTCATATATCGCGCTGTGGATATCTATGAGAGGCTAGCGGCATGGCAGCAAAAGATGGCGATGGGTGGATTGAATGCACCTGTGGCTCCAAACATTGGGGTCGCCATGGAGCTGCAGGAATAGCTCTCATTAGAGATGGAAGGTTATTTCTCCAACATCGTGCACCCTGGGTACATAACGGTGACACTTGGGGGCTACCAGGAGGCGCAAGAGATTCTCACGAGAGCGTTGTTGAAGCTGCTATCCGTGAAGCGGTAGAAGAGACTGGAATATCTCCAGATGATGTAACTCCCTTGACGACTTTCACAGATGATCATCAGATCTGGAGCTACTCCACCGTGATTGCTATTGCATCTAATCGTCTTGAAGGTCATGAACTCAATGATGAATCACACGAGGTGCGATGGGTTGACTTTGATGAAGTTACTCGTCTTCCGCTGCATCCTAGTTTTGCCAAGACATGGCCACTACTGCGCCATGCAATCGAAGAAGCAATTGTGAGGGCACTTTAATGAAATCTTTTCTAGCGGTAGGGCTCATTCTTATTGGAGTTCTTGCCATGATATCTGGTGAATCAGATGACTCACCAGGACTTCAAGGTATTGGTTTAATCCTTATTCTCTGGGTCCTCTACCGCATTTATCGCTCAAGAAGGTCTCGCTAAAATCTCATCTACTCTGATTTCAAAGAATCACTGAGGCGCTTTAAAGAATCTCTCACCACTTGCTTATCGTTAGTGCGCCATAGAGGTGGCATTGAGTTAAGAAGCGTCTGCCCATAGCGCTTTGTCACAATACGAGAGTCCATGATTGCAACGACTCCACGATCATCGATACTTCTAATCAATCGACCAGCTCCTTGAGCTAAGAGAAGTGCGGCTCGAGGCACTGAGACCTGCATAAATCCACTTCCACCAGATGCATCGGCAAGCGATGAACGAGCTGCAAGTACTGGCTCATCTGGACGCGGAAAGGGAAGACGATCGATAGCCACAAGGATGCAGGAGTTACCTGGAACATCCACGCCCTGCCAGAGAGACATTGTTCCCAGAAGAATTGATGTTTCATCTTTAGCAAATCTCTCCACAAGTGGCGCAACTGCATCGCCGCGCTTTTGGGTGATGATGGTGATGGGGCGTTCAGCCAATACCTTTCTTAAGTGAGCATCTGCAGCCTCTACTCCACGCCATGAACTAAAGAGTGCAAGGGTTCGACCTCCCGCAGCATCAATTAATTCACCAAGCTCTTCTAACGCCTCTGGTGCTGTTCCATCACGGTTGGGTTCAGGAAGATGCTTGGGTAGATAGAGCATTCCTTGATTTGCAAAATCAAAGGGCGATCCCACATCGAGCATCTGCACATTGGCAGGATCGATCTCATCGCTCCTCACATCTTGATCTGGGTCATCGCCCACAATAAAACCTATGCTCTTTGCCATCGCATCAAAACTATTTCCCACAGTCAGAGTTGCAGAGGTGGCAATAACAGGGCTTTGCGTGAGTAGGTTGCTGCGAAGAATATGTGAGACTGAAAGTGGCGCTAAATGAAGTGTGGAGAAAGTAGGTTCATACCAGAGCACATGTGTATCGCCCATTTTCAGAAGCTTTCCGGCAGTCGTTGCAATCTCCTGCACAGCCCCCTTCACACGAGCGCGTTCTGCCAACGCATCTGGCTCAAGAATTTCTTCATCAGATCCAAGTGATTGCACCATTGCTGTTGCGCTCTCGCGTACCTTTCTAATGGGGCTCTCAAGAGACTGAGGAATTTCTTCCAACCTTCCCTGCTTTGAGAAATCACCCTTCACATCATCGCCATAATCGTTCATCGCATCATGGAAACTATCTGCGGCATTGGTGAGAGCATCAGAGAGTTTGCCTGGTGCATATTTGCGAGCCATCGCAGCAGCTCTCTGCACGCGAGCGCTTGTCAGCTCTTCTGTGACAGCTTGTGTTGTGCGATCCATAAATTCATGAGCCTCATCAAGAATGACTGCATCTCGCTCAGGCAGGATGGGGTGAGAGTCAACAATTTCAATTGCTAGAAGTGTGTGATTGGTGACCACAACATCTGCATCCTGCGCCTTCGCTTTTGCTTTTGCCGCAAAGCAGCTACTTCCCCATGCACATGAATCTGCTCCTACGCACTCACGCCCAGAAAGTGAGTTAGCGGCCCAGACTCTTCTATCCACTTCAGGTGCGTCATCGCGATCTCCAGATACATCTTTACTGCGAGCCCAGGCATGCAGCCTCTTGGCATCTTTTTCCAAATAGGAAGCTTCTAGGAGAAGCTCTCCATCAGGATCTGGTTCTTCCGCATTCATCTTCGCCAGACAGATGTAGTTACCCACACCTTTATAAATGGCATAGGTAATTTCTCGACCCAGCACCTTTTCAAGTGCGGGCACAACTGCAGGAAGGTCTCTCTCCACCAGTTGGCGCTGAAGTGCAAGGGTTGCGGTGGCGACTAAGACTTTTCGTCCGTGCACAAGAGCTGGAATGAGGTAGGCAAGAGATTTACCTGTGCCAGTGCCTGCCTGCACCATCAAGTGATGGCGATCTGTGAGGGCGTTGGCAACAGCCTCTGCCATCTCAATCTGTCCCTCACGAGGCTTTCCACCAATGGCAGCGACAGCAGCATCTAACGCTGCTCGCACCTGTGCTGACATCTGGCTCATAACCCCACCTTATCCAAGGAGTGCTCTGGAATATAGTTGAAATTTCAACTACTTACGCTAGACTGTGGACATGACAACGATGCCCGCCCTCTATATCGGACATGGTGCTCCACTGCTCCTGGATGATCCCATCTGGAGTTCTGAGATTGCATCTATCACTCAGAAGTTTTCTAAACCCACTGCGATTTTGATTGTCTCAGCTCACTGGGAATCAGCCCCTATTGCCATTTCAAGTCCAGAAGCTGGCACACCATTGGTCTATGACTTTGGTGGCTTTGCTCAAAAGTTCTATGAGATGACATATGAGACTCCAGATGCCACAGCACTTGCCACTCGCATCGCCTCCATGATGCCTAAGAGTGAGCCGCTTCATCAATCTCGCAGAGGTCTCGATCACGGTGCATGGGTTCCACTTCGCATTATGTTCCCAGATCACGATATTCCTGTTCTCCAACTCTCCATGCCCACATCAGATCCTGGAAAGCTCATTGAGATTGGCAGAAGACTTGCACCCCTTCGCGATGAAGGTGTTTTGATAATCGGTTCAGGATTTATGACTCATGGTCTTCCCTTTCTGCGCGATTGGTCGATCGATGCCAAGGCACCAGGATGGTCATCAGAGTTTGATCTCTGGGCAAAAGAACAGTTAGCCAAGGGAGATATCGACTCTCTTGCTGCCTATAAAGATTTAGCACCTGCCGTTCAGTATGCCCACCCAACGGTGGAGCATTTCACTCCCCTCTTTGTGGCTCTAGGTGCTGGCAGTGATATCGATGCACCTCCTGAGACCCTCATTGAGGGCTACTGGATGGGCCTTTCTAAGCGCTCCCTGCTCATCGCATAACCAACTCTGACCACCTCTTCTCTAGTCTGCTCACCCAATTCATGGAACGATTCCCCCTTGAAGGGATGTGACCGTGAGATATATACCGATTGAACTAGATGAGGACTCGATTGCCGAGTTACTCGATCCTGCAATAGACCCATCAGATCTTGAATTTGCTGTCGTGCATGTCAACAATGGTGTTCGTTCCTATGCAGCGCAGAATCCTTCGCTCACCCCTACTCACATCCAATGGCTGCTTACCGACCTTGCCCAAGTGCAAGCAGGACTTGCTCAGAACCCATCCATCGATTCACAGACTTTGAAAACTCTTGCAGCATCCACTCACATCCGAGTGCGCTCTAATGCAATCTCCCATCCTGCATTCCCTGCAGATGCTCTCAACGATTATGTGGGAGATCCCTCTTCACGCATTCGCGCTGCCGTTGCCGCAAGCCCACATGCCAGTGCAGAGACCCTTGCTTTACTGGCTCAAGATTCAGAGTTTGAAGTCAGAGCTGCTGTGGCAGCCCATGCCAACACCTCCCCTGCAATCCTTTCAACTTTGAGTAACGATTCCTTTGATGAAGTCATTCGCGCAATCGCAGAAAATCCTCACACACCACTTGATGTTCTTGAGCGATACCTCAACGGCACACACCACCAGAAACTCAATGTGGCAAAGAATCCATCGCTGACTGATGAGATTCTCAAGAGAGCTATCACCAAGGCGATGGAACTCACGGAAGATCAAGATGAGAGCTGGGAGGACTCTCGAGGAGACACCTCCCTTCGTGGGTGGATTGCAGAACGCAATCCTCTTTCTCCAGAACTGATTTCAATCCTCTCTGCAGATCCCTATCTATGGGTGAGAGCAGAAGTTGCCAAGAATCCATCTGTTCCAGATTCAGTTCTCGCACAACTTGCACTCGATCCTGAGGAATCTGTTCGTCGTGGAGTAGTAGATAACCCAAGTGCATCAGCAGATACCAAGGCAACTGCCGCTCTCCTAGGAATCGAGGATTAAGATGGCCAAGAACATCGAGAAGAAAGCCCTTGGAACTTGGCTTAAAGCACAGATTGCTTTAGGAAATGGTGATCACGAGAGAGCCATTGAGCTTTTTCAAGAGATCACAGATAAACACCCAGATGCTCAGCGTTATCTTGCCCTCGCCTTTATGGATTCTGAGGATATGGATCGCTCCATCACTGAATTTGAAGTTGCATATAAAAAGGGAGATCTTAAAGCTCTTCCGTGGCTTAGTTATCTCATTGAAAATAACCAAGAAGATAATCCTCAAGCCCAGTTTTTATCCGATGAAGTCTCGCGCCTGATTGCTGAAAACAATCCAGATGTGCTCCTCAGCGCTGCCAATATTGAAATGGTCTATGGAGACTCAGCGGAGGCTTGTGCCCTTTGGTCACGAGCTGGAAAATCATCATGGCTTGCGATGATGAACCTCATTCCATACATCATTGAAGATCCTGAAGAGAATCTTCAATACATCCTCTTTGGAAAGCAAGCTCCCGAAGGCGAAGAGGAGATTATTGATTTCATCATCGATTTCCTCTGGACATTTGTTGATCAAGGAAATAGCGAAGCAGCTGTGACTCTTTCCCAATTTCTTGCCAACTTAGATGAGGAGAAGGTCGCTCCCCACTTTGAAAGACTCTTCCCTATTCTCTGGCAGTCTATTCAAGATGGTGAGCCATATGCGCTCGAGCTCTATCAGATGGCTCTCTTGCATGAAGTTGTCGAAGGAGACCTTGAGGCACTTCATCAAGAATTCATCGCGTATGGATTGGAAGAGTTTGAACTCGCTATCGCCAATGAATTTATGGCATCCCTTGAGGAGAATAATCAAAATCCATCTAACGGTTCACCCAATCCCATCCGCAGCAATGTTGCAGGTGGCTCATGGGATAAAGATCAGTACTACGAAGCAGCTAACGCAGCCCAAGAGGAAGGCGATCAATATGCAGAACTTTCTGCATGGAGGTCTCTAGAAGATTTGGGAGATCCCAATGGACTCCATAACTTTGCAATTAGCGTTGGACAGGAGATTGGCTTGAGCGTCTCCTTTATGTCTGTAGATGGACCAACAGATCATGCGTGGGCTCCCTTTGTGGCTGGAATCCTCCAGCAAGATATGCGCCCAGGCAGAGAGATCGCAGAGCTGGAACTTCTTCCAGAGGCCATCCCAACGGCCAACTCCCTATTCTTTAAGAGAATCATTGAATCTCTTGAATTTAATTTCATCAAATACTCAGTCGTTGACTATGCATATATTGCAATCCCATATACAGGCGAGAATGGAATCCAAACCATCTTCCTGCACTGCGCTACCATCGATGGACTTGAGAGTTGCATAATCTCCACGACTCTTGGAGTAGATGAAATCACTACCTTTGAAGGGTTGAGACCATCTCAATCAAGAACTCTACGAGCTCTCTACCGCAATGCCGAATTGATATTTCCAAACACCATGATCGATATTGGAGATGTCTTCTCTCCTATCTCAGATGAACTTAAACCATCTCCATTCATCTCCAACTTCGAATCATCAACCCTCTCCTATGGTCGATTCTTCGAATTTAGCGACTTCGTAGCATCAATCGATCCTCTCGCCTCTTCAATGCAGACTCTCGTGGCAGGTTATGGAATCTCATCCGAGCTCTCTGGTCCTCACCTAGATACAGCGCTCCAAGGATCTTTCCAAGCTCTGATTCAAATCTATGACTCTTTCGTTGCAATGCATGAAGCCTCTGAAGATGTGATGGAGATTCTCTTCCCACACACTCCTCTGCGAAGTGAAGTGGCAGACATGCTGATTGATAAAGATGAGATCACAGCAGAGCCTGAAACTCTCTCCGACTTCCTTACCGTTCTACTCGCATCAGATGATGATGAGCAGGCGCAGCCCATCATTGAGAAGGGTGCTGCTAGCGGGTTAGGTGAGCTTCAAGTAGTTGCCACATCAATGGCAGTTGCAGACGGGGATCTCGCAAAAGCTTCCAAGTGGGCAGATATGGCCTTAGCAAGTGGCTATCAAGCTCGCTTCTTTGGCGATGCTCTCAACAATCTCGGATGGGCATATCTGATGAAAAAAGATGTATCGACAGGTATGAAATATCTGCGCCACTCTGCGCAGCAAGGATGTGCCAATGCAATGTCATCTGTGACTTGGAATCTCCTTGAAGAAGGAAAATTCCAGGAAGCTCGTGACTTCTTTGATGCCCATTACTTCTCAATTATGTCGAGATTAGATTCTGATGAGGATTTCGCTCAAGCCTCCAATATGAGATCTAACGATGCACTCAATCGCTGGGCTCTTGGAGCAAGCGATGAAGAGGTAATTGCCATCTGGAGTGATGAGAAATTCCAAGAGGGCCATGCTGAATCACTCTTCTATCCGCTTCTCATTCAATGGAGAAATGGTGATAAAGAGCGAGCATCTGCAGCACTTGCTGCCCTTCCCGCTCACATCATTGCAGAACTCAATGACGCTTTTGCAGAAGATAGAAAGCGAGTGGGCTGGTTTGCAGATCTCAGCGCTGAGGCACGAGAGTTTCTCGGATCAGGCAAACCAAAGAAGAAAGGCTTCTTTAGTAGAAGCTAGTCATCCCACCCAAGCTGATCCACGGTGGTCTTGCCGCCAAACTTCTCCACAATGCGCTCATCGAAGGCATCTGAGGCTCCTGCCACATCGGCAAGTGCCATAGTGAAACCTTGATCTGTGAGATCTGCCAAGAGATGTCTGCGTGAGATCACTAAATCAACTCCACCATTATCTGATGGGAAGCACTCCCATCGTGCAAGAAATGGAGTGAGCTCATTGAGAAGTGTGGAATACATGGCAATCGACTCTGTGACGCCCCATGCAACATTGCCAATAATGTTTAGAGATGGACCTTCTGAGAGCACTTCGGTTTCGGTCACAAGACGAATCAGCGTTGAGCCTTCACGGATAGCCCATTCGCCATCTCCACCATCAACCCACTCAATATCGGGAGTTGCTCTCTTGAGAAGAGCTGCCACCTGATCAATTTCAGGAGAACTCTTCTTCTTATCAAATAGGCCCATGACTTTCCTCCGTGCTAGGTGATGAGTGAAAGCCTATATCTGCCCCCTGACATTGAACTAGAGGTGACCATCCAATAACCACTCACCCCTTTAATTCGTCAGAGTCCTAGGCTTGAATAAGCCCATGACATATCCCTTTCTTGCAACTCTCGACCAAATCCGAGGCAAAGGCTATGGAGGATTCTTTAGCAGCGTCTTTAATGTGGAGGGCGGACAGGTATCTCTTGCTGATGAGCGGATGCCTTCATGCGGTGAGTGTTATGGCACATACGAGACAACTATTAGCTGTTCTTCCTGTGGTCGCACACCTACCAACTTCTTTCAATTTAGATCGGGCAATGGTGACGGAATCTATGCAGTAATGGATCTCTGCCATGAGAGTGAGGAACCTCTAGGTGGCCTCCTTCTCTTTGACCGAGGCATTGTCGGTGGAATGTTAGGGATGGTTGAAGGTGGATCTCCTCAACTCTTTGATCTTGATTTCTCTGAAGTAATGGAGGAGATGGAAGGAATTTGCATCGGAACTATCACCATCCAAGGCAATCCCAATGATGGTCTTGATTACTGCATCTATGTGGGCGACTCTGGAGCAGATGACAGTGGCCACTACGCACTTCCCTTCTTCTATGCAAGACCTGGAGAGTATGCAATCTTCTTATTTGGAGTTGAGCGCAGCGCAGCTCTCATACTTCCTCGCAACCGAGTGAAGGAATTTGGTCTGAGTGAAAAACATGATTGGAGCAATGAAGAAGTCAAGAACTTCAGTATCGGGTTCCCAGACGATATCGTCCAGTGCCATATGAATCCTGCGGGAATTGATGCAGTGGCATATAACGCAGATCTTAATTACTTTGAAGAAGGAATGACCGAATATGTTCCAGCTCAAGCTGCAGCATTTATCTCCTGGGTTGTTCAGCTCCACGACATAGCTCCAGGGCGAGTATCGGATGCATCCAAGGGATTCTTCAATGGAGATATTCCTGCAGCTGAGTTAGAGGAAGTGCGGCGTGAGTGTGCTCAGCTGCGCGGCTATGTGAGCCCGCCGCTCAATAAAACACCTCAGAAGAAGAAGTCGTTATTTAAGTAGAGAGAGGGCAGCGATTGCGCTGTCATATCCCTTATCTTCTTTACTACCAGCAACACCTGAGCGAGCAATAGCTTGCTCTAAAGTGTTACACATCAATACTCCAAAGCCGATTGGCTTCGACCACTTCAGCTGCACATCCATCACACCTTGTGTCACGCCTTGGCAGACATAATCAAAGTGCGGAGTCTCACCTTGGAGAACTAATCCCACAACAACAGCTGCGCTATATCCGCTCTCAAAGGCGTGTTGGGCTGCAAGTGGAATCTCAAATGAACCTGGCACATAGATCACATCAATCTTCTTCACCTCCGCCTGCTCTAGCGCACGCTTAGCTCCATCAATCAGCGATTGGCAGATCTCTGGGTGCCAAGACGCAGAGATGATTGCAACCTTTGCTCGTGGATGCTTCTTGATTGTGATTTCAGGTGCATGGCCAGCCATTATGCGCCTCCTCTTTCGTGTCCGAGTTTGACTCTCTTGGTTTCAATATAGTCGCGGTTGAATTCATGAATAGTGGGTGTGAGATTGTGTTGAAATACATTAAATCCAGCATCGAGAAGTGCTTTCACCTTCGCTGGATTATTGGTGAGAAGTTCAATCTCTCTTAGCTCAAGAGTATTGGCAATCTCCACCACATCTGCCCACTCTCTGGCATCAATGGGATGACCTAATGAGAGATTGGCATCGACTGTGTCGAGTCCTTGATCTTGAAGTTGATACGCCTTGAGCTTTTCAGCTAGTCCCACACCTCTGCCCTCATGATCTCGCAAATAAATGATGAAGCCATAGCCATGCTCAGCAATGAGTTTCTTGGAAAGTGCTAATTGCTCACCGCAATCACAACGAAGAGAACCCAAGACATCTCCAGTGAAGCACTCTGAGTGGATTCTCACCATAGGCACTCTATCTGCGCTACCAAAGCGTGCAATCACATGATCGCGTGCCTTCAGAGCTGGATATGTTGCTAAATCCCAGCTTCCTTCTGGTAGCTGCACCTTGCTCCAATTGAGAGCAACTTCTCCAACATTTTCTGTAGAGCTCTTCTTCCAGAACTCAGTGAGCTCTTCAATAGTGATCATTGTGATCTGGTGTTCTTTAGCAAAGTCAGCTAAGGATTGACCACGAGCCATTGATCCATCGTCATTAACAATCTCAGAGAGAAGGGCTGCTGGCTGGCCACCCACAAGCTGTGCCAAGGCAAGACCTGCCTCTGTGTGTCCTCCGCGAGATGCAAGGCCTCCGTCATGGGCGATGAGAGGAAAGATATGACCAGGGCGCACTAAATCCTGAGGCGTTGTATCTGGATTTGCTAGCGCTGCAATAGTGAGAGTTCTCTCGTGAGCACTGACACCTGAGGTAAGGCCGTGGGCAAAATCAACAGAGACTGTAAAAGCTGTCTTTCTTAAATCTTGATTATTTTCAAACATCATTGGAAGCTCAAGCCGGCGTGCAGTTGCCTTATCTATAGCCACACAGAGAATTCCTGTGGTGTGGCGAACCATAAATGCCGTCTGCTCGACGGTGACTTTCTCGGCTAAGACGATGAGATCTCCCTCGTTTTCTCGGGAGGCATCATCTGTGACTATTAAGAATTTGCCTGAAGCAAACTCTTCTAGCGCTCTCTCAATGCTCATCTGTTATCTCTCTTTGAGATGAGTCGCTCAACATATTTTGCCAAGATATCTACTTCTATATTGAGTAGATCTCCTGGAGCTTTGAGTGAGAGATTGGTCTTTGCAAGAGTTTCAGGGATAAGCCAGAGCGTGACCTGATTCGTCGCATCATCAATTTCTCCCACAGTAAGTGAGACTCCATCGACTGCAAGAGATCCTTGATTGACGATGTAGCGAGTGAGTTCTGCAGGCACTGCAATCACAAACTTCTCCCACTTCTCACCCGGAGTTCGAGAGACGACTGTTGCAACACCATCGACATGCCCTTGGACGATATGTCCCCCAAGGCGCATATCAAGCTGTGCGGCAAGCTCTAAATTCACAGCAGAACCCGCTTCAATCTCTTTGAGGGAGGTCAGGGTCAAAGTCTGGATCATCACATCTGCCGTGAAGGAATCTGATGTGAGTGAAGTGGCAGTGAGACATACCCCGTTGACTGCAATGGAGTCTCCAATGGAGAGCTCTGGTGTTAGATGTGGCGCGTGGATATTGATGACAGATGAACTCTCACCTTTAGCAATTGCCAGTACCTTTCCGCGTTCTGCAACAAGTCCTGTAAACATTACTTCTTCTCCGCTCTATATCGGTATTTAAAGTCAGGGCCGATGGCGCTAGCTTCAAGGAGTTGAAGGTGTGCTGCATCTGCAATTGTTGTAATGCCGATATCTTCCAGCCAACCCTTACCTGCTCCAAAAAGAATTGGAGCTTGATAGATGATGACCTCATCAATCACACCTGCCGCCATGAGAGCACTTCCTAAAGTAGGACCTGATTCCACCAACACTTGGTTGAGCGGGAGATCTGCAATTGCCACCATAAGAGCATCCACGCTTCTGCTCTTCACAAAGAGAGTTGAGCTCTTTTCATCGTGGATATTTAATCCTGCAGGTATCTCACTCTCCCCCATCACGATGCGTAGAGGAGAAGCGGCACCTTCTATGCGCGGACGAAGGGTTGGATTATCTGCAAGAACAGTACCTGTGCCAACAAGGATGGCATCTGATTGAGCTCTCAGTAATTGAACATCTGCGCGAGATTGCTCAGATGAAATCCACTGGGATGAGCCATCACTTGCTGCAATGCGACCATCGAGAGAGGTTGCAATTTTCCAAATAAAGTAAGGACGAGAAGTAGTGATGCGATGTAACCAAGCACGATGCATGTCGGTGAGCTCATTGCTTTCTCGGAACTCAACTATAATTCCAGACTCTGCTAAGCGCTGAGCGCCCCCTGCAGCCTTCGGATTGGGATCTTTGACTGCATAAATCACCAGTGCGATTCCTGCATCAATAATTGCATCAACACATGCTCCAGTGCTCCCAATGTGATTACACGGCTCCAGGGAAACCACGATGGTGGCTCCTTGTGCTGAGCTACCAGCTTTCTTGAGAGCAACAACCTCAGCATGATCTGGAGAGAGTTTTCGATTATGGACGCCATCTGCGATCAAAGTTCCATCTGCTCCAT
Source organism: uncultured Candidatus Planktophila sp. (assembly GCA_937927965.1). Taxonomy (GTDB): domain Bacteria; phylum Actinomycetota; class Actinomycetes; order Nanopelagicales; family Nanopelagicaceae; genus Planktophila. The sequence continues at coordinate 236 of CALEZA010000132.1, read as the reverse complement.
AGATCAGAGCTGTGACAGTTGGATTTGGTGTGCTAGAAAAAGGTGAAGAGGTGGCAAGAGTTGCTAATTGGCGATATGCGCTATCGATATCGATCATTTACCTTCCCTCCTCGTTTAGTGGTGCACGAGTTATCGGGGTAAGGCAGCACCAGCGCAGCCCCATAGGAGGTGCGCCGAACTCATCGTTATCTCTCATCCGGACTTTAACCGTCGGTCTCAGAATTTCACTGAGTCAA
>CALEZA010000131.1 GCA_937927965.1 uncultured Candidatus Planktophila sp. | reverse complement strand
AAAATTAGGAATTGGAGATGCCGTGGAATTTATCGTGACAGAAAAGGGCGTAGTAGAAGTTAAAAAAGTAGAGCCAGTTAATGCTTTTGAGCTCTTTGCAGAAACAGTGGGAGATGCACTAAAGGGTTTTGACTTAGAGAAAGAGCGTGCAGAAGCGTGGGGTTAGTCATTCTAGATTCCTCTTTCGTTATAGCTCTTGCACAGCCAACTGATAAGCACCACAAAAAAGCTAAGAGTTATTTTGTGGCAGATCAGCGCTATGTAATCTCTGCTATTACTGCTACTGAGTTTATGAGCGGAGTTTCTTCTGAGCGTTTGGAAGAGCGGAGTTGGACCGCATTGAATCTGATGATTCACCAGATTCTTGATGTGGGTGCGGATGTGGCACGAAAGGCTGCTGCTATCCGTAGATCGACAGGGTTGAAAACCCCCGATGCCATCATCAGCGCTACTGCTCAGATATCAAAGGCTCAGCTCTGGACCTTCGACACCAAGCTCGCCAAGGCAACTCCTGGAGCGCGTCTTCTCGCCTGAGCCCCCTTCCTGAAATAAATCCGGGCGTGTCTCCACGCTTTCAGGCTGCAAACTCTCAAGAAATCCTTTACAGTTCCCACTATATCTAGGGGTCGAAGGTCCGAAAACTTCCATTAGTAGTGGTTTTACGGTAGTTTTCGCAATTCACCCCGCTGAGCATGAGAGGAGTCCCATCGAATGATCTGCCCATTCTGTCGCCATGATGACTCTCGAGTAATCGACTCTCGCCCAGTAGAAGATGGCACACAGATTCGCCGCCGTCGTGAGTGCCCACAGTGCTCACAGCGCTTCTCCACCCAAGAGGTGGCTCTTCTAAACATCATCAAGAGAAGCGGTGCTACAGAGCCATTTAGCCGCGAGAAGGTCCTTGTGGGCGTTCGTAAGGCCTGCCAGGGTCGTCCTGTCAATGAGGATGATCTCGTCCTCCTCGCACAGCGAGTAGAAGAGGCTCTTCGCGCCACAGGCCAAGCTGAGATTGAGGCTCATGAAGTGGGAATGGCAATCCTTGCGCCACTCCGTGAACTCGATGAGGTCGCCTACCTGCGATATGCCTCTGTATATCGTAACTTTACCTCCCTCGAAGATTTTGAAGGAGAGATCGCACTTCTCCGCGCTCTACCTTCAAATGCAATTGATACAAGCAAGAGCAGTACCCCTTCCTCCGCCAGCAAGAAAACAGAGAGCTCTGCAAAGAGTTAATTGGAACCTTGCACCCAAAAACTCAATAACAGCAATACAAATACCAGAAATATTCACCAGCAGTAACTAGAAGACGGGAAAAGAAAACATGTCAGATACGGTCATTAATCGACCAGCCTCAAAAGTTAAGGGCGGAAAAGGCTTAACTATTGAGCGCATCTATACCAATGAAGGTATTCACCCATACGACGAGGTCACATGGGATCGTCGCGATGTAGTGCAGCAGAACTGGAAGACAGGCGAGGTTGTCTTTGAACAACGCGGTGTTGAGTATCCAGATTTCTGGTCTGTGAATGCATCGACAATTGTGACAACAAAGTATTTCCGCGGAGCAGTTGGTGCTGAAAACCGCGAGTGGTCACTCAAGCAGGTAATCGATCGTGTTGTCCTTA
>CALEZA010000130.1 GCA_937927965.1 uncultured Candidatus Planktophila sp. | reverse complement strand
CGATTGTTGTCTCTTCCTTAGAGATAACAACCTTGCGAGCGCGACCAAGAAGTTCTAGGCCAGCTGATTCAAGCTTGAGACCAACTTCTTCCGAAATCACGGTTGCACCTGTCAAGATTGCAATGTCCTGGAGCATCGCCTTGCGACGATCACCAAAACCTGGAGCCTTCACCGCTGCTGAGCGGAATGTGCCCTTGATCTTGTTCACAACGAGAGTTGCAAGTGCTTCACCTTCGACATCTTCAGCGATGATTGCAAGTGGCTTACCTGACTGCATTACCTTCTCAAGAAGTGGAACAAGGTCCTTGATTGATGAGATCTTGTTGTTAACGATGAGGATGTATGCATCTTCAAGAACTGTCTCCATGCGATCTGTGTCTGTCACGAAGTATGGTGAGAGATATCCCTTATCAAAACGCATACCTTCAGTGAGCTCGAGCTCAAGACCGAATGTGTTGGACTCTTCAACGGTGATAACGCCTTCCTTGCCGACCTTATCCATCGCCTCTGCGATCATCTCTCCGATTGTTGAATCTGCTGCAGAGATAGATGCTGTTGCTGCAATCTGCTCTTTTGAATCAACAGCCTTTGCCATTGATAGAAGTTCTTCAACAATTGCTGCTACTGCCTTCTCAATTCCGCGCTTGAGTGCCATTGGGTTTGAGCCAGCTGCAACATTGCGAAGGCCTTCACGCACGAGAGCTTGTGCCAAGACGGTTGCTGTTGTTGTTCCATCGCCTGCGACATCATCTGTCTTCTTGGCAACTTCCTTAACGAGCTCTGCGCCAATCTTCTCCCAAGGATCATCGAGTTCGATCTCTTTAGCGATTGATACGCCATCGTTGGTAATAGTTGGTGCGCCCCACTTCTTCTCAAGGACAACATTGCGTCCACGAGGTCCAAGGGTGACCTTGACTGCATCAGCGAGAACATTCATTCCACGCTCTAGTCCACGACGGGCTTCTTCATTAAAGGCGATCTGCTTTGCCATCTCATTACTCCTCTTAGTTGGAAACCATGGGGCCGATTAGGGATTGTCACTCTCGACCCGTGAGTGCTAACGCCAAGGGTAGTTGGGAGTATTCCCAAGCGCAAAAGGAGAGGTGGAGGAGGGCTTTATCGTGCGGAGCGAGCCTGCATGCGGGCCTCACGGAGGCGGCGCAGACGCTTGACCAACATCGGCGATGCTTCGAGGGCATCTTCACGATCGATGAGGTCATTGAGGAGCTGGTAGTAACGAGGTGCGCTGAGGTCGAAGAGTTCTTTTATTGCGCTCTCTTTCGCTCCCGCAAAACGCCACCAGTTTCGCTCGAAATCGAGAATACGAGTCTCAAGATCGGTGAGGGTGGAGCCTTGTGTTGACGGGTTCTCTAACGCTGACATATGACCCATCTTAAACTGGCCCTACGACAAAGTGTGGGAGGTTGCGTGAGATTTACGCGCAGCTTTCACGATATTTCTTAGCATCGTTGGAAATATAAAGAAGTGAAACGGTGATACGAGATACCAATAAACCTGACCACCTAGACCGCGAGGTGCAAAGAGTGCATCTTGTTCAACCACGGTCTTTCCATCTCTTTCAGAGAGCGTGAATTCAAGCCACGCCTTTCCTGGAAGAATCATTTCTGCATAGAGACGCAACTTCTTCTCTTTCACCAACTCTTCTACTCGCCAGAAATCTAAACTATCTCCGATTCGTAAATATCGTGGATCTCTTCGACCACGACGAAGTCCAACTCCTCCAACAGCGCGATCGATTAATCCGCGCAAATACCAGAGCCAGTCAGATCCAAACCATCCGTGATCTCCGCCAATTGACTCAATCTCTCGCCAGATAAATTCCAACGGAACATCAGTTGTAATCTCGCGATGATCTTTTAGTGTGAGCTCTCCTGCCCAATCTGGATCACTCTGTGCCTTCTGCCATGGAGCAGTTGGAAAAGTTGCATCAGACCAGCGTGTGTCAACGAGATTTTCCGCTGTGCGGGTCAAAGCTAATTCAATAGCTTGGGCCACAGTTAACAAGCCTTCAGATGGGTTTGGGATGAGTGCACTGATGTGTTTCGCAGAATCAACAACCACTTCACTGATGAGCGATTCAACTAGTGGTCGTGCAAGGGAAGTGGGAACTGGTGTGACAAATCCGATCCAAAGACTAGAAAGTTTTGGAGAGAGAACTGGCACTTGAATAATTTTTCTCTTGCGAAGTCCTGAGATAGCGGCGAATTTCTGCATCATCTCTGCGTATGTGACCACTTCAGGACCGCCGATGTCATAAACATGAGAGACAGGCGATTGAAGATTCGCCGCAGATCTTAGGTAGTAGAGAACATCGCGGATTGCGATGGGTTGTGTGCGATTGGAAACCCACTTTGGAGTGGTCATGATGGGAAGGCGATGTGTGAGATGTCGGAGCATCTCAAATGAGGCAGATCCTGATCCGATAATGATTCCTGCACGCAGTTCTAGAACAGGTGTGCTCCCTGACGCCAATTGCACACCAGTATTCATACGAGATGTGAGGTGGCGACTTCTATTCTCATCATTGGCAATACCGCCGAGGTAGATGATTTGAGAGATCTTTGATTTCTCTGCAGCTGCTGCAAATCCCTGCGCCATAGCCGATTCAATATCCCCAAAGTTGGTGGAGACATTAATGGAATGGAGAAGATAGTAAGCAGTGTGTACTCCGTGGAGTGCTTTGAGAAGATCATCAGGATTATTGGCATTGCCTTCGATAATTTCGACATCGCCTGCCCAACTCTGGCCCGCGATCTTCTTGGCATCGCGGAGAAATACTCGCACTCGCTTCTTATCTGTGAGTAAATCTCGGACTAATCGACCTCCCACATAGCCAGATGCGCCTGTGACGAGGTAGAGACGGTCCTGATTCTGCATCTGCATGTCTTGAGCCTAGACTTACTCCATGTCCTCCACCACTCGAAGCACCGAAAAACCAAAGGTTGTCATCCTCGGAGCAGGCTTTGGTGGACTGGGCGCTGCTCGTAAGTTGGCAGGCAAGGCTGAGGTCACTGTCGTCGATCGACACAACTTCCAAACATTTCTTCCTCTTCTCTATCAGGTATCCACAGCAGGTCTTGCAGCAGACCATGTCGTCCACCCTGTTCGTGGTGCACTGCGCAAAACTGGTGTGAAGTTTCGAATGGGATCTCCAATCTCCATCGATCATAAAAATAAAACCGTAAAGCTAGATTCATCTGAAGTACTTGAATTCGATCACCTGATTGTTGCTTTAGGTTCAGTCACTGCCGATTTCGGAGTTCCTGGTGTGGCAGAACATGGACTTGGCATGAAAAATGTTCATGAGGCTCTCATGATTCGTGCTGAAGTAATGCGTCGATTCGAAGATCTCTGCCGATTTGAAGATGAGACACGACTATCTATTGCAGTAGTCGGCGGAGGACCAACAGGTGTGGAAATGGCTGGAGCGCTAGCTGAACTCAAGCGCGGCCCGCTTATGAACGATATGGCGCATGCTGCTGAACACATTGATATCTATCTCATCGAGGCAGGACCTCGAATCCTTCCAATGTTTTCAGAGAAGCTCTCAGATAGAGCTGTTGCAGATCTTCAAAAGCTTGGTGTTGTCGTAAAAACAAATACTGCAGTCCGCCAAATTAACTCTCGCACAATTGATATTAAAGATGGAGATCGCATTCCTGCTGAAGTCACTATTTGGGCAGCAGGTGTGAAAGGTGAGCCAACTGCTTCAACCTTAAACCTACCTATCGTTGGTTCACGAATTGCAGTTGAACCAACGCTGCAGGTCGAGCACTACCCACACATCTGGGCAATCGGAGATGTTGCAGGAGCAAAGGGTTCAGATGGTCGCTTCTTACCCATGGTGGCACCAGTTGCAATGCAGCAGGGTCGCTTTGTTGCTCGACAGATTCAAAAACTTGCTGAAGGAAAGCCGCTAGAAGCATTCAAATACAGAGATAAAGGTTCGATGGCAACAATCGGCCGTAACAAAGCTGTGGTGCAGGTCCGTAACTTCAAGATGGCTGGCGCACCCGCTTGGTTTGCATGGCTCTTCCTCCACCTTTTCTATCTCCTAGGTGGACGCAACAAAGTGGGAACAGTTGCTGACTGGACTTGGAACTACCTGACCTTTGATCGAGGCAATCGACACATCATGGATACGCTCGATTAATGCCGAAATATATTGATCTTCGCGGTCACCAGACCTACTCCTTTCACTGGCCAGCAGATGGTGAAGCTCTCCTCCTCATGCATGGAGGGCTCAGTCAGACCGACCATTGGGATTACACAGTTCTTCCCGCAGTTGAAGGAAAATTCGATATCTTCGCCTATGACCGCACAGGTCATGGATATACAGGGGATCGAGAAGGCAGTATGCACTTTGAATTTCAATGTGCTGAAGCTATTTCATACCTTGAAGATGTTGTAAAAGAACCTGTCCACCTTATTGGCCATAGCGATGGTGCAATCATCTCTCTGATGGTGGCACTGCGCAGACCAGATCTTGTGAAATCACTCGTTATTTTCGGCGGGCTATTTCATTTCAGTGGCACTCTCCCCATGCCTGAATGGGACGGTCATGTCTCTCCGGAAGATCGAGAAGAGTATGCTCGCACCTCTCCTGATGCACCACACACTCAAGATGAGAAGATTCGTAAGATGTTTAAGATCTGGTATTCAGAACCTGAATTCACAATCGAAGATGTTGCAAAAATAAAATGCCCTGCTTTAGTACTCGTGGGAGATGATGATGTTATTTCACATCATCACACAATTGAACTCTTTGAAGCTCTACCGCAAGGACAGTTGGCCGTGATGCCTGGAACTTCTCATCAAGCAAATAAAGAAAAGCCTGAGTTATTCCAGCAGTTAATTCGTGACTTCCTGAATGATCTGAGTTATCCGCAAACAAAGATGCCGATGAGGCGCGTTAGCAATCGACAGGCGTAATCTTTCCTGTCTTCACATCATAAATTGCACCGCCCACTGACACCCCTTGATTTAGAAGTGGGTATGAACGAACTCGGTTCACATCTTTCTTGAGTTCTCCCAATTGATCATTGGTGGTGCGAAATTCAAGACTCGATGTGTTCACACCAAACTCTTCATCAATTTGCTGGTGGATTTCTTCTTCTGTGCTCTCAGCCATTCGGCACTCAGTGTGAGGCATGATCAGGATTCGATTGACTCCTAAGAGATAGGTAGCTAGGACCAAGGTGCGGAGCACATCCTCTGTGACACGAGCTCCCGCGTTGCGAAGAATCTTCGCATCCCCTGAACGCATACCGACTACTGAGAGTGGATTGATACGCGAATCCATGCAGGTGACGATTGCCAATCCCTTTTGAGCCACACCTGTGAGCTCGGAATACTTAAAGCTCTTGATGTATTCGGCGTTGGCCCCCGTGAGATCCTTGAAGGCATCTTCAGGGAATGAGGTCATGGAGCGAGTCTAGCAAGGGCACTTCAACTTGCATCGCGCCACTTTCTCCTTCATTATTAGCCCATCAGGGGGAGTATCCCTTTCTTAGGTGTCGTCAGTACGTTGTGAAAGCAACCGGTGCCTAGGCCGAATATTTCGGCGGAGAGACCTTGTGTACGACGCTCACTAGAGCCCTACACAAGGAGTTAACAATGAATGTCTCTTCAACAGCGTGGATAGCGCTAATCGTATTTGTGACGGCGATGCTTCTCATCGACCTTCTCCTGCACCGCAATCACAAAGAAATCTCATTTAAAGAAGCTGCCTTCTGGTCATCGATCTGGATTGTATGCGGCTTACTAGTGGGTGGAGTTGTCTGGTATTTCTCTGGCACGGACTTCGCTCTTCAGTATTACAGCGGTTACTTTATTGAGAAATCTCTAGCAATCGACAATGTCTTTGTTTGGGGGCTTCTCTTTAGCGCTCTAGCTGTTCCTACTCGCTACCAGCACAGAGTTCTCTTCTTTGGTGTGGTGGGTGCACTCGTGATGAGAGCTGCAATGATCTTTGCAGGCGCAGCACTTATTAAGGAATTTAGCTGGACTCTCTACATCTTTGGAGCATTCTTGATTTACACGGGAATCAAGATGTTCCGAGGTCGTGACGATCACTTTGATCTGAACGATTCACGCTTCTATCGTCTCCTGAAGAAGCGTTTACGCATGACAGATGAGTTCCAGGAAGAGAAGTTTGTAGTGGTTCGCAATGGCGTCCGCTACTTCACTCCGCTCTTCCTGGTGCTCGTCATGGTTGAATTTATGGACCTTGTCTTTGCTGTCGATTCAATCCCTGCAATCTTTGCTGTTACAGATGAGCCTTTCTTGGTATTTGCTAGCAACGCGATGGCAATTCTCGGCTTACGATCTATGTATTTCTTGATTGCAAACCTGATGGATAAATTCGTTTACCTCAAAGAGGGTCTTTCTGTAATCCTCGTGTGGGTGGGCGCCAAGATGATCATCAGCCACGCTTGGTTCAAGATTCCAACAGGTATCTCTCTCACAGTGATTGTTGTAGTGATGTCGATTGCTGTGGGCGCGAGCATGCGGAAGAAGAAAGTAGATGAGGTTAAGTAGGGAGTAATGGAGCCCCCTATCCGATTTGAACGGATGACCTGCTCATTACAAGTGAGCTGCTCTACCACTGAGCTAAGGAGGCGTACTGCTTTTGAACGGCGTAATTATGGCATTGAATAGCAGATTCTTAAAATCCTGCTTTCACCGCATAAATAGGGGCGATTTTTCGCAAATGCAGGCTTAATGTCTATCCCCTATCCCACATGCATGGGAGGATTCCAACATGCTACCTAACTACTGGACCAGCCCTGAAACCACCGCGATCAATCGCCTCCCGATGCTCAACATTGAGCATTTTGAGAAGCTATCTCTCGACGGAACTTGGCGTTTTCAACTTCTGAGGAAGCCAACAGATTCTGTTCGCAAGCGTTGGTCAAAGATCCCAGTGCCTGGTTTGTGGACAATGCAGCCAGAGAGCGATGTCTTCTTTGATAAACCCATCTACACAAATGTGCAGATGCCATTTGATCACTCTCCCCCAAATGTCCCTGTTGAAAATCCAACTGGTATTTATGAGCGTGATTTTGAAATTCCTGGTTCATGGGAAAACAAGCGAATTGTTTTGCACTTAGGTGGATTTGAATCTGTTGCGCTCATCTGGGTCAATGGTGATGTTGTTGGAATGTCTAAAGATTCTCGTCTTGCTGCAGAATTTGATATCACTAAATTCCTTAAAGGTGGCAAGAACACTCTTCGTATAGATGTCACTAAGTGGTCAGATGCCACTTATATTGAAGATCAAGATCAATGGTGGCATGGCGGAATCACTCGTTCGGTAAAACTTTATGCGACCAACGATGTCTTTATTGAGCGCCTCTACACAACTGCGGGACTTGCGAAAGATAATTCAACTGGAACACTGAAGGTTGAAGCATTTATTGGTTCTGTTGGTGATAAGCCCACTGCTGGTTACACGCTGCGTGCTCGTATTGAAGAGCTTCCAAAGGTGAAGAGTGCATCTGTGAGCGGAACTCTCTCAACAGTTGTGCCACCAATCTGGACAGAGATTCCTGAAGAGCTTCGTAATGCAAGCCGTGACTTCTTTGTTGGGGAATACTGGAATGGCAATATGCCAAAGTCTGTGACGGATGCTCTTGCTCAGATTGAGCCTCCCACACCTGGCCGAATTCTCTTTGAGACCTCAATTCCAAAGGTCACTCCCTGGTCTGCTGAAAACCCAGCCCTTTATACCCTCCACCTTGAACTCCTTGATCCACAAGGAAATATCGTTCAAATTTCAAGCCAGCGAATTGGATTCCGCAGTGTGGTTATCAAGGGACGCGATCTCCTTGTGAATGGTCAACCTGTGATCTTCTATGGTGTTAATCGCCATGACTTTAATCGCTTCACAGGTCGGGCACTCACTCGCGATGACATGCGCCAAGATCTCTTGGAGCTCAAGCGTTGGAACTTCAATGCCGTACGCACATCGCACTATCCCAATGATGCAGCTTTCCTAGATCTCTGCGATGAACTTGGCTTCTATGTTGTTGGAGAAGCAAATATCGAGTCACATGCTTTCTATGACTCAATTTGTAATGACCCTCGTTATCTCGGTGCCTTTGTTGAGCGAGTAGGTCGCATGGTTGAACGCGACATCCATCACCCAGCAGTTGTTCTCTGGTCACTTGGCAATGAGTCAGGTAAGGGACTCAACCATGAAGCTGCGGCTGCATACGCTCGCAAGTTGGATCCATCTCGCCCACTTCACTACGAAGGTGCTATTCGTGGTGATTGGCGTGGCGGACATTCACTCACCGATGTGATTTGTCCGATGTATCCATCCATTAATGCAATTGCTAACTATGCAAAGTCTGGAAAGCAAGATCGTCCATTGATTATGTGCGAGTACTCACATGCGATGGGTAACTCCAACGGAACTCTTGCTGAGTATTGGAAGGTTATTGAATCAACACCTGGGCTCCAAGGTGGATTTATCTGGGAGTTCTGGGATCACGGTCCTGATCAACTTATGCCAGATGGAACAACTCGCTCAGCATATGGTGGAGATTATGGGGAGAGTAAGCACGACGGAAACTTCTGTTGTGATGGAATGGTCTTTCCAGATCGCACAGCAAAGCCTGCAATGCATGAATTCAAGGCGATTGCAGCTCCTGTTCTGATCTCAACTACCAAAGCATCCTCAGGTCAATTCACAATTTTCAACAAGCAATTCTTTACAGGCGTTGAGGATATCGACCTGATCTGGTCCATCACTCGCGATGGTGAGATTGTCGATAGTGGGCGGGTGAAGCTGCCTGTTGTCGGTCCTCGCAAGACTGCTCGTTTTACAGTGAAATCAGCGGCTTTATTGAAGGCCGATGGCAAGGGTGAGCGCTTTATCACCTTTACTGTGCTTCGTAAGAGCAGCACAGCGTGGGCTCCAACTTCCACTGAAATCGGATGGAATCAGTTCCCACTGCCTTCAAAGTCATTGACTATTGCACCTGTTAAAACCAATGAACTCTTTGAAAACTCAGTCAATGATTCAGGAGAGATTCAGCTTCCATATGGAGCCTATGCACCAGAGTTATCACTCTGGCGTGCACCAACAGATAATGATCGCATTGGTCATATCGCAACTAAGTGGGAGCGTTATGGCGTTCGAACACTCGAAAGAACAGATTGCACAATCACTGAAAATTCTAAGCAGCGTAAGATCGTGAGTGTGTGGGAGACGAGCACTGGATCTGTTGTGAAGCAGACTCAGATAATTACTCCTGTTGCAGATGGTTACTCCGTCAAGGAAACAATTGTTATTCCAAAGCAGCTCGAAGATCTGGCTCGCGTGGGAATTAACTTTGAATTAAGCGGTGCCCTCGACAGCCTCGTCTATTTCGGAACCGGTCCTCATGAGTCATACCCAGATCGCAAGATTGGTCGTGTAGGACGATGGGTATCTACAGTTGCAGCTCAATACATTCCATATGTTCGCCCTCAAGAAAATGGTGGGCATGCGGGAGTGAGATGGTTTGAGGTAACAGGTAACGATGGCAAGGGTGTTCGAATTGATCTCGACAAGCCTCGTCAAGTTTCCATCACACCAAATCGTGCAACAGATCTTGCCGATGCAACTCACAATGTTGAAGTGAAGGCTTCTGGAAATACAGTCGTGCATATCGATGCCGCACACCGCGGTGTTGGAACAGCATCATGCGGTCCAGATACTCTTCCTCAATACTTGGTGGGTGCAGGTACATACACCTTCACCTGGACAGTGCGCAGTATCTAATTAGTTATGCGGATACCCGTGGCCAAGAAATTGGCTGCGGGTATTTTGCTTTTCGGTTATCACCAGAAGACTTCCCCTGAAGTCTGCGTAGCATCCATGGAAGAGCAAAAGTAATAAACCATTTAATCCCCGTAATTCGGCGCTTTATCCATGGAATTGGTACGGCAGGTGGGAGAGGATTTCTCCAGGCAGCATCAAATGGGTATTTGTGAACTTCTAGAACTGCTTGAGCAACTCTCCAGTGACCTTCTTCATTGAGGTGGAGACGATCAAACGCTAAGAAGCGATTATCTTTGAAGAAATCTAGACCGTTAGCATCCGAGACGATAGCTCCGACCTCAGCCCCTACCTCGCGCACTGCACGATTGAATTCTGAGAAACGAGCTTTCCACACTTCCGCTGTCTTTCCAGTGTTTCCAGTATCTTCAAGAACTGTGAAGAGCATCAGGGTGGCACCAGTTGCTGCAAGAGCGCGAACACCTTCTTTGTATTTACCTATAGTCACCGCAGGGTCATATCCAGGGCGTAGAGCATCATTTGCACCTGCATGAAATGAAACGAGAGTGTCTTTGCCAGTTACATATCCAATTGCGATTGGTACCTGATCTGCAACAACCTGACCGACTAGCTTTCCTCGAATAGCAAGATTGGCATATGTGAAATCTTTGCTGTGGAGAGCAAATTCATCTGCAACTCGATCTGCCCAACCGCGGTAGTTTCCGTCAATAATCTCATCTGACATTCCTTCGCTATAGGAATCACCACAGACAATAAAACGATTGAAGATCATCTCTTATCCCTTGCGACGCTGCTCATCTATCCAGAACAGAGTAATTGAAGTTGCAACAGATGCATTGAGAGATTCAGTCGATGAGCTAATTGGTATAGAGACAATAAGATCGCACTTCTCGCGTGTGAGGCGAGCAAGTCCCTTACCTTCAGATCCCACAATAATCATGAGATCTTCCTTAGCAACCTTCATCTCACTTAATGTGACATCTGAATCACCATCTAAACCCACAACAAACATTCCGCGCTTCTTCGCATCATCGATTGTGCGAGCGAGATTGGTGACCTGTGCAATTGGAAGGCGAGCTGCAGCACCTGCTGATGTCTTCCAAGCAGAGGCCGTCATAGCTGCAGCTCTACGCTCAGGAATAATGATTCCAGAGGCTCCAAAGGCTGCAGCGCTTCGAGTTACTGCGCCAAGGTTACGAGGATCTGTCACACCATCGAGTGCAACGATTAACTTTGCTCCTTTTGCGCGATCACAAATCTCTTCGTAACTTGAATATTGGAATGGCTTAATGCCAAGGATGATTCCTTGGCTATTTGGTGCGATGGTCTCTAGCTGAGCGCGATGTACTTCCTTAATTTGAAGTCCATGATTAAGCGCTAGTTGGAGAGACTCTGCAATACGGTCATCGATATCAACACCGCGTGCAACCATGACTTCAGTTGCTGGAACGCTCTCACGAAGAGCCTCAAGAACTGCATTGCGGCCTGAAACAATCTCACCTTTAGGCATCTCTGACTTAGGAAGACGAGCTGCTGCTGGCTTCTTTGCAACAGCTTTCTCTGTGCGCTTCTTTGCTTTATGAGCTGCGTGATATGGGCGGTCTTCAGCCTTTGGTGTTGGACCTTTGCCTTCTAGTCCACGCTTGCGATTTCCACCAGATCCAACAGTTGGACCCTTCTTGGACTTGCGAACTGCTCCGCGAGGTTTTGAATTACCAGCCATTATGAACCACTTCCTTCAGTCTTGCGTGAGATCGACCATCGTGGTCCTTGCGCTGTATCTTCAATAACAATTCCAAGGGTGATCAAACCATCGCGAATTGCATCTGAACTTTCAAAATCTTTACGGGCACGAGCAGCTTCTCGTTGTGCCAGCGCTAACCTAATAGTTCCATCAAGAGCACCTGTCAAATCATCCGCACTTGTTGCTGATGCAAAGGCAGGATCAAATGGATCGCATCCCAGAACTTCAAGAGCTCCGCGAATCTCATTTGCAGACTGTGCGATAACTTCTTTAGTGCCTGCTGTAATTGCAGTATTTCCGAGTCGCAGGGCCTCTGAGATAGAAGCAAGCGCTGTTGGAACAGCTAAATCATCATTCATTGCATCGATAAAAGCTGCGCCTAATACGGGTGTTGGCTCTGTTCCAAGAATTTCAACTGATCGCTGGAGGAAGGATTCAACGCGACGGAAAGCTATTGCTGATTCCGCTAACGCCTCATGAGAGAACTCAAGCATTGAGCGATAGTGAGCAGAACCTAAATACCAACGAAGTTCAATGCCGCGAACAGTTTTCAAAAGTTCATGCACTTGAAGTGAATTGCCTAAAGATTTAGACATCTTCTCACCAGATGCTGTTACCCATGCATTGTGCATCCAGCGTGCTGCGAATTTATAACCAGCCGCCTCTGATTGAGCGATTTCGTTTTCGTGGTGAGGAAAAATCAGATCAAGTCCACCGCCATGAATATCGAATGCTTCACCGAGATAGGCCTTTGCCATTGCAGAGCATTCAAGATGCCATCCTGGACGACCAGCACCCCACGGTGTTGGCCATGATGGATCTCCAGGCTTTGCTGCCTTCCATAGTGCAAAATCGCGTGGATCTTTCTTATAGGTTTCATCAGCATCTGCTGCAGGCTGCAAATCATC
>CALEZA010000129.1 GCA_937927965.1 uncultured Candidatus Planktophila sp. | reverse complement strand
GATCTACACAGGCGAAGACACTCTTTCCCTACACGACGCTCTTCCGATCTATTGTTGAAGGTCGCATCACAGGCTTTGTGAAGGAAGTTTCACTTCTTGAGCAGGCATTTGCTAAGGATGCAAAGAAGACTGTTCAGCAGATTCTTGATGAAGCAGGAACCGCCGTTAAGGCATTCCACCGCTTCCGCGTCGGCCAGTAATAGACTTTCCAAAAGCGAAAAGGAGCACTCTCATGTCACAGAACCGCGGTTCGTATCAGAGAGTGCTCCTTAAGCTTTCGGGTGAAGTTTTTGGTGGAGGCAAAGGCGTAGGACTAGACCCTGATGTTCTTGTTGATGTTGCAAAGCAGATTGCAGATGTTGTTCGCGGGGGAGTGCAGGTAGCCATCGTTGTCGGCGGCGGTAACTTCTTCCGTGGTGCAGAACTATCAGAGCGCGGCATGGAGCGATCACGCGCTGACTACATGGGAATGCTCGGCACAGTCATGAACTGCCTTGCTCTCCAAGATTTCCTTGAGCGCGAAGGAGTCGATACTCGCGTTCAAACAGCTATCACTATGGGACAAGTTGCAGAGCCATATGTGCCACGCCGTGCAATCCGCCATCTAGAAAAAGGTCGCGTTGTGATTTTCGGTGCAGGTGCGGGTATGCCTTTCTTTACTACCGACACAGTTGCGGCGCAGCGAGCTCTTGAGATTGGTGCCAATGCACTCCTTCTCGCAAAATCAGGTGTCGATGGTGTATATAACGCTGATCCTCGTAAGGATCCAGCTGCAGTTAAATTTGATCAGATTTCATATGACGAAGTACTTCAGAAGTCACTTGCTGTTGCCGATGCAGCAGCATTTAGCCTCTGTCGCGAGAATAAGTTGCCAATTGTTGTCTTTGACCTCATGGCACATGGCAATATCGGTCGCGCTGTTCGCGGTGAAAAGATTGGAACTCTCGTTAGCTAACGGGAGTCAACAAGGGAGAATCAGATGGCAGATGTAGCGGGCGTATTGGCCGAAGCAACAGATAAAATGAATAAGGCTGTTGAAGTAGCTAAAGATGATTTCGGGGCTATTCGCACAGGGCGTGCTCATCCAGCGATGTTTAACAAGATCATGGTTGATTACTACGGCACTTACACTGCTCTTTCACAACTTGCTTCCGTTCAGATTCCTGAGAGCCGTCTCGCAATTGTTTCTCCTTTCGATAAGGGTGCTATGGCATCAATTGAAAAAGCTATCCGCGACTCAGATCTTGGCGTAAATCCCGCTTCTGATGGAGTTGTTATTAGAGTGAACCTGCCACAGCTCACAGAAGAGCGTCGCAAGGATTACATCAAGGTGGCTAAGACAAAGGCTGAAGATTCCAAGATCTCAATGCGTAATATTCGTCGCACAGCAAAAGAGGCGATGGAAAAAGCCGAGAAAGATGGCGAGATTTCAAAAGATGATCTAAGTCGCGGTGAGAAGGAATTAGAAAAAATTACTTCTGATCATGTCGCCAAGATTGATGAGCTTCTCAAGCACAAGGAAGCTGAGCTTCTCGAGGTTTAACCCTCGCGCACATCTCATGTCTGACTTATCAGCGATTAACGAGGCGATTAATAAGCGCGCTGGAAGAAAACTTCTCCCATCGATTGCTGTATCAATTGTATTGATTCTCCTTGTCTGGGTTTCTCTTGCAACTTATCGAGTCACCTTTGCAGCAATTGTGGCGCTTGCAATGGTCCTCGGTGTAAGAGAGATGGTAGGAGCACTGAAAGGTGCTGATATCGAACTTTCTTTTTCAGCGTTGGCCATTGCCTCAATCGGTATGGCCACAGCCGCATGGCTTGGAGGAGTCAATGGTTTAGCTGTTGCTACCGCCATTGCATTTCCATCTTTACTAGCACTTCTTCTTCCACGCGGTCCAGAGCACTTTATCCGCAGTGCATCTGCTTATGCTCTCACTCTTATTTATATTCCATTCCTTGCGGGCTTTCTGATTCTTCTTGCTCGTCCCCATAATGGACTTGAGCGTGTAATGACATTTGTGGTGCTTATTGCTTGTAATGACACCTTTGCATACTTAACAGGGTTGGCTTTTGGCAAGCACACAATGGCTCCTCGAATCTCCCCCAAGAAGACATGGGAAGGCTTTATCGGATCCCTTGTATTCACAACCGTTGCGGGTGGGTTAGCTTTTCACTTCATTCTTGATGCACAAATGTGGATTGGTGCTCTCGCAGGTCTCTTAGTTGTCATCTCTGGAACTTCTGGAGATCTCATTGAATCTGCAATTAAGCGTGACCTCGCCATTAAAGATATGGGAGATTTACTCCCTGGCCATGGCGGAGTTCTCGACCGCATCGACTCAATTCTCTACGCAGGACCTGCCCTCTGGCTTGCTCTCGAACTTGTTCGTAGAGCACAAGATTCAGGTCTTCTATGAGTCGTCCTGAAGAACTTAAGCTAGTCTTTGATGAACCAGTTCAAAAGAAGAAAGCTCCTAAGCACATCGCAGACTTCTCTCCTGAAGAGCGGAAGAATTTTGCCAAAGAGTTGGGGCTGCAACCATTTCGAGCTGCGCAAGTTGCCACCCATTACTTCTCGCATTTAAATAACGATCCCTCCACATGGACAGATATTCCTGCAGATCAGCGTGAATCAATTGCGGAGCTACTTACACCAAAATTGATGGAGCTTGTTACCACTCGCACCACAGATGGTGGAATGACTCGCAAAGATTTGTGGAAACTCCATGATGGCACACTCGTAGAGTCGGTTTTGATGCGTTACTCAGATCGCACAACGGTTTGCATCTCATCTCAAGCAGGGTGCGGTATGAACTGCCCATTCTGTGCGACAGGTCAAGGTGGGCTTAAACGCAATCTGACAGCAGCAGAAATTACAGATCAGATAGTTGCTGCAGCTAGAGCATGTGCCAATGGTGAAATGCCAGGTGGTCCAACACGACTTTCCAATATTGTCTTTATGGGAATGGGTGAACCACTTGCTAACTACAACGCAGTGATTCGAACACTCCATAACATCACTGATCCAAACCCAGATGGACTTGGTATTTCAGCGCGCTCAGTCACCGTTTCCACAGTCGGGCTTGTTAATGGAATTGAGAAGTTAATGGAGGAGGGGATTAACTGCACTCTTGCTGTCTCTCTCCACACGCCAGATGATGAACTTCGTGATTCACTTGTTCCAATCAACAACCGATTTAAAGTACGAGAAGTTCTCGCTGCAGCCGATGCCTATGAGAAGAAGACAGGTCGTCGCTACTCTATTGAGTATGCGCTGATTCGTGACATCAACGATCAGGCATGGCGTGCAGATCTCTTGGGGCGCCTGCTGAAAAACCGCGCAGCGCATGTGAACTTAATTCCTCTCAATCCGACACCAGGATCGAAGTGGACAGCCTCTCGTCGTGAAGATGAGGCTGAATTTGTCAGAGTGCTGGAGAGCTATGGGGTCCCCGTCACTGTTCGCGACACTCGTGGGCGTGAAATTGATGGAGCATGTGGCCAGCTAGCAGCCTCTGAATCTGCATCACACGCCTAACTTTCCTTAGTTAGACCCAGAGCCTAAAATCACCTCATTATGATTCTTCGCCGCCATCACCGCATTCGTATTGCGCGGTCTTTGGTGGCTATCTTGTCGTTGACTCTTATTCAAGTGATCGCATCTCCAATTGTATTTCCTGGCTACGGGACTCCAAATGCCAACGCAGAGACCTTGAGCACAACCGGAATGATTGTGGATTGGGAGTTTAACGGAACAACAAATTCTTACACAGGAAGTGGTACCACGGTTACTGGACTTAATTCCACTGCTGGGGGAACTATTAAAGGTTCGCCAACTCACACTTCAGGTGGCGTTGGATATGTAACAATTGCAAATGGTGCAGCTGTAGGAACTCAGGCAGTCTGGACATCTGATTTAACAAGTCGCCTTAACACAACCAACTCCATAGTAAAACAAAATATCTCCTTCTTTGCGTGGATCTATCCAACGGCTCCAGGAATCGTCGTATACGAAATGGGAACGGCAGATAACACAGGTTGGTATGACTCCCAGATGGAGATTGTCCCGAATACGGCATCTGATGGAACCCTTAAGTTTCGAATGTATAACGGAGAGGTACTGACATCCTCAGTCTCAATTTCTTATAACAATTGGTACTACGTGGGAATGACCTTCGACAATGCAAGTGCGACAAGACGCCTTACGGGGTATATCAACGGGCAGCAAGTAGCGCAGAACACAACTAATTACAATGATCGCGAAGCTCCGTTTGAAAGCAGCTATGGAACCTACTATGGTGTTGGTCAAGGAGGAGCCACAAACCTTGGAACTAATTACGGCGGAAACTTCCGATTAGCTGCGTTTCATGTGTATAACGATGCCCTCAGCGCAGCAACCGTCTCTAATAACTATTTAGCGACAGTTCCGCGTTTCACTCCAACTTTTACCAATCCCTCTAGCCTCACCTCATATGAAAATAGAAATGTCACCTTCACCACGGGTACTTGTACTCCAACAAGCTCAAGTGGCAGTTGTACTTATCAGTGGCAGAGATCTACCGATGCAGGAAGTAGTTGGTCTGATATTTCTGGCGCCACAGTGAGTTCTCTCACGCTGAGCCAAGTCTCAACTTCCATGAGTGGATATCGATATCGAACCAAGGTAACTGACTCAGGTACAGGCACAACTACAGCTGTGGATTTAGCCACATACTCGTCTGCAGCGACCTTAACCGTCAACGCACAACCCGGCGGTGAAACGGATACTGCGCTCGCTCTCAATGGCAGCAATCAATATGCGTGGGTGGCAGATACTGGCACCGGAGGTGTATTTGATTTAGGGACAACCATGACCATGGAAGCGTGGGTGTATCCGACAGAGACTAGCTCTGCGATGTATATCGTTGCCACCAAAGTCGATTCTTTCCAACTCTTCCATATAGATGGTATTTGGAAGTATGCATTTAGACCTTCTGGAACCAACTTTGGGTTGGGACTTAATACCCTTATCCCAGTTAGAACAAATGAGTGGCACCATATAGCCGTCACGCGATCTGCGAATGTTTCATATTTTTATTACGACGGGCAACTTGCCTATACGGGTACTGGAGATGTCGCAGGTTCAAGTGTTCTTAATGACAATGCCTACCCATTTGTAATGGGAGGAAAGTCTTATGACGGAACCACCTTTACTTATCCATTCAAGGGTTCGATTGATCATTTTGCTCTCTACGGTCTTGTGAGAGATCTCAGTGGCATTGATTCTGATATGGACTCTTACATCAGCACATCTTCATCGAGTCTTCGTGCCTACTATGATTTTAATGAAGGCTCTGGTTCCACATTAATTAATAGGAGCACCACAGCAACTTCCGCCTCAGATCTCGCCATTCTAGGTTCACCATCCTGGAGTGATGTAAAAATAGTTTCGAATTCAGCCGCCTACACGACGGTGAAGTTTCCGCGAACATACATCACTGTAATCAATGGGTGGAAAATCCCAACAGGTGTTTCAACAGTTTCTGCTCTCATTGTCGGAGGCGGTGGTGGAGGTGGATGGAACTCTGGCGGTGGTGGAGGTGGAGGTGGTTACCTCTATCTCTCATCGATAAATCTAAGTGGAATTGTTGGTGTGCAAATCGGTGCAGGTGGCCGCGGCGGTCAAGGTCCAGATAACTTAGGAACTCCTACTTACATTCCCACAGATGGTTCTCCGACAATATTTAATGCAACATCAGTTGCAGGAGGAAATAAAGGAACAGTATTTAGTCAGGTAGCAGGTGGAGCGGGGATAGTCACGGCATCGGGCACTTCGGGTGCTGGTGGTACTGGTGGTGCAACAAGTGGAACACCTGGTGCAAATGGTGGAGCTGGATTTACCCAAACCAACTTCGGAGAAACCCTTATTTATTCTGCAGGTGGAGGTGGAGGTGGTTATGGCGCTGCAGGTGGTATCGGTGGAGGAGTTGCAACTTCTGGTGCAGGTAACGGAGGGGGAACCACGAGAACCACTGGCACGATTGGATTAGCCAATCGTGGCGGAGGCGGAGGAGCAAGCTCAGCCCGCGTCGATGCAGGCAATGGTGGCTCTGGTGTCGTGATTGTTAAATATCTCATTGCTTCGAGTAAGCCAATCTTTAGTGGCCCCTTGAACGACACAACAACTGCAGGTCTTACTGAGACATTTACGGTTACAGGAACACCTAACGATCCATTGGTAAGAAGTTATAGATGGCAAGTTTCGACAGACACCGGAACCTCTTGGTCAACGCCGACACAGGGAAGTGGATGGTTCACGGCTTCCTATGTGACACCAACTCTCACCACTGTTATGAGCGGCACTCGTTATCAGTATCGAGTCATCGTTACCGATACTGATACTGCAGGTCTTACGATGACGGAGACAAGTAGCGCTGTCTATCTGATCATCAATCCAGTGCTTGTGATGACAGGTAACGCAACGATCAATAAGGCAATCAATGTGGTCAAGCTGGAGACCTTCACGGTCACAGGTGGCACACCAACGCTGCGCTACACACTTGCTCCCACCATTTCAGGTATCACTCTCGACACATCTACTGCGGGCTTTCCAGTAGTGCGAATTTCTGAGACCAAGACTGTGGGTACTTATTACGAGACGCTGACTGTGACTGATTCGGCATCAGCTTCCGTGGTCATTCCGCTGACAATATCCGTTATTGCACCACCTACATTTACTGCTAGTGCCGAACAAGTTGTTAGCGGAACTATTCTTGTTTTAGACCCAGGAAGTAGTGCTAGCTACACAGGAACAGGTTCAAGCTGGAAAGATCTTTCTGGTCGTGGTGCAGATGCCAATTTGGCTTACGCCAACAGCGCTAGTGATGTATATGCAGACGGAGTTAGTCGAAGCGTGGCAATCGATACGACTCTCACTTGCGCTGGTGCTACTTATAACTCGACCAACTTTGGAAGTTTTGAATTTAATACTGTTGGGCAATGCATTATTGCACCGAGAGTTATTCCTGTTGCTTCAGTATCTCCCGCACCTGTTTATACGGTGAGCACATGGATCAAGCGTAATGGAAATCAATCTGCCTGGAAGAGCATAAATTGCAATCCTTACAGAAACACTAATGATCAAATTTTCTTCTGCCTTTTCTGGGCCAGCGCTACAACACTTAATGCGGGAATATTCAATGGGTCTGCATGGGGATACACAACTGCAGTCACTATTCCAGATCAAACATGGATCTTGGCAACTGTGACTTATAACGGAGGAAATACACTCAGCTTGTATCTCAATGACACGCCAACTGCTGCAACCAATACAACTCTTTCAGTAACTTGGAACAGTGCCAAAATGAATACTGGACTCATTATTGGTCGTAAGTGGGATGCCAGCGATACTTTCAATGGCTCCGTGGGAGAAATTCGCGTCTATGACCGCATTCTGTCAACTACTGAAATTGCCCAGAATTACACTGCAACGAAATCGCGATATTTAACGACCTTCAATAAGAGCGCTCCGACAAAGAAATACGGTGTGATCGCTACAGATACCTATACAGTGATTTCAAGCGCACCATCTGTGACAGCAAGCATTGCACTCAACAGCAGACCTGCCTTGAAGTGGGACACTTCAACTGCAAGGGCAGTCACAGTGAGAGGACAGGAGTCACTGACTGTTGGAAGTTACCTTGAGACTATTACGGTCACGGATAACTTAGGTCAATCGGTGTATTTGACCTTAAATTATGTAGTTACTAAAGCAGATACTCTGACAATCTCAATGGACACAGGCACTGTTGTCACCTTTAATGACAATCTCATCACAGTCTATCCCAAGCCTGTCTACAAAGGTTTGGTGGGAGTTGATACTTTGACGGTAACCACTAAGTTCTCATCCACTCTCTATTCACTCAGTGCGATAGCTCCGACGAATGCCGATACCTATACGGTGATAGCTGCCGATCCTGTCTTTACGACTGGTGCATCCTCTAATTATTACAACATTATTTATGAGACGAGCACTGCAGTAGTTAATAAGGCTAAGCAAGCAGCACTCAATCCATCGATGTATGGAGCAGTTGTGGGTTCTCCAT
This sequence comes from uncultured Candidatus Planktophila sp., assembly GCA_937927965.1. Classification (GTDB taxonomy): domain Bacteria; phylum Actinomycetota; class Actinomycetes; order Nanopelagicales; family Nanopelagicaceae; genus Planktophila. The sequence continues at coordinate 1,024 of CALEZA010000129.1, read as the reverse complement.
TTACTTTAACCCTTCTTGGGGGATCTGGTGATGGAGCAGTTACGGAAACTCTTACTGGAGTGAGCACAGCGCCAAACTGTGCAATCTCTTCCCATGTCTTGACTTCTTCAGCAACTCAAATTGCTTATTGCCAAGTTAGGTTCACCAAGGCGAGCTCACAAAACTATCTCTCCGAATCAATCACGGTGCAGATCTACTTTATGATTTATGTGATAAACCAACCTTCTGGCCAGAATGGCGCAGGCTCGACAATAGGAATCAATGGTGAAACCTCTATTACTCGCTCCAGCGGAGCGCCTGCGATTACAGGTGTGAGTTCATCGGGAGATTTGACCTATCCAATCGCCATCACGGGATCAGGCTTTAATGGCTCGAGCGCATCTGAGACTGTCGTGAAGTTTTGGAGAGGGGTTGCTGTGAACTCCCCAGATTTCATTATTAAGAGCGATACCCTCATTTGGAGTAAACAGCCTGTAGGTGCCACCACAGGTAAGGTCTTAGTGGTCAACTCAAACGGAACGGGCATTTCGCCTGCAAATTTCACGCCTCTAGTCTTTACCATCTAACTTGGCTCACCCATCCACAACGGGCAAAGTCACCGTGACTACTCCTAACGGCATCGCCGTCTCAGAATTGGCGCTCACGATTACTCCGTAAAGTAGGTAGTTGGCGGGGTTAACCCCAACCTTCTAGAATGCCCGTCTAATGTTCTTCGCAAGCTATCGCACCCGCATCGCCCGCACCATCGTGGGCTTGCTTGCTGCTGGATTCATCCAAATCGGCGTGAGTGCACCTGCCGCGTTTGCAGCTCCTCCGGTTGAACCAACAATAACGAGCGTAACGGCTGATGCATCATCGATCACTGTCAATCTTTCAACTTCGGCTATCAAGGCAACTTCATGGCGATACATCGTCACACGAAGAGTTGTGAGTGGCTGTGCAAATCCCGGGGGAGATGGCGCTGTCCAATCAACGGCTTCACTTGTAAGTGGCATCTCAATCTCAGGTCTGACAGAGGGATGTT
>CALEZA010000128.1 GCA_937927965.1 uncultured Candidatus Planktophila sp. | reverse complement strand
GATCTACACAGGCGAAGACACTCTTTCCCTACACGACGCTCTTCCGATCTGTTGTTGCAGCAACTGCAGAAACGAGAGTGTCGCGGTTTGCAACATGTGACATCTCATGGGCAATCACACCCTGGAGCTCATCTCTATCCATAATCTCAAGGATGCGAGTGGTGAATGCAATCAGCGCATGCTCTGGATCGCGACCTGTTGCAAAGGCGTTTGGAGCGCTATCTTCAACGATTGCCACCTTTGGCATGGGAAGACCAGATGCAATAACTACTTCTTCAATCAGGTTAAATAGTTGTGGCGCATCTTCACGAGTAATGAGCTTTGCACCAGTCATGGTAAGAACTAATTTGTCAGAGCCGTAATAAGAACCCCAGACGCCAATTAATGAGATACCAACTGCAATAGGAACTATTGCGCCCGCTGTTCCCACACCAAAGTAGGTGAGAGCTGCATAGGCAACGAGCCATGTGAGCAGACCCATTGAGGCAAGGAGAAAGTAAGTCTTGCCCTTATTGGCTGCTTGTTGCTCTCTAAAGGTGTTGGTATTAGCCATCATCAGTGTGTTAGAACTTTACTGTTGGAACTTCACGATCAGTTGGGTTTTCAACCTCATAGAAGTTGCGAGCGCCGACCTTTGCAAAGCCCGCAAAGAAGTTAGATGGAAATGTCTTTACAGCTTGATTGAGAGAGCGAACATTGTCGTTATAGAACTGGCGAGCAAATGAAACCTTATTCTCAGTTGTGGAGAGCTCCTCTTGGAGAGCGAGAAAGTTTGCTGATGCTTTGAGATCTGGGTAGCTCTCAGCTACTGCAAGGAGTCCACGAAGTGCGTTGGTCAATGCTCCATCTGCAGCTGCTACTTCTCCAATTGTTGTTGCTTGAGTTGCAGCAGCGCGAGCTGTGATAACTGCATCGAGTGTGCCCTGCTCATGCTTTGCATATCCCTTAACAGTTTCAACAAGGTTAGGGATGAGATCTGCGCGGCGCTTGAGTTGAACTTCAATCTGGGCCCATGCCTCATCGACTGTGATATTCAATCGAACGAGGCGGTTGTATTGAGCGATGGCAAAGATAACAAGGAGAGCGATGGCTCCAATTACGATGATTTCAGTCATGTTCTATTCAACCCCTTATTCCTGGGTTGTATTCCCAGGTCGTTACTTAATCGTACTGCGGTGAAAGTTCATAAAGGAACGGCTTGGGGTTGGCCCACGCTGTCCCTGGTAACGGTTGAGATACTGCGCTGAACCATATGGGTGCTCTGCAGGTGAAGAGAGTTTGATCAAGCAGAGCTGACCGATCTTCATTCCTGGATAGAGCTTGACGGGAAGGTTGGCAACATTGGAGAGCTCAAGTGTGATGTGGCCAGAAAAACCTGGATCAATAAATCCCGCTGTGGAGTGGGTCAGAAGTCCTAAGCGACCAAGAGATGACTTACCTTCCAAGCGACCTGCAATATCGTCAGGGAGAGTGATGACCTCATATGTGCTCGCCAAAACAAACTCACCTGGGTGCAAGATAAAGGCTTCGCCATCTTCTGCCACGATTTCACGGGTGAGCTCAGGCTGCTCAAGCGCTGGGTCGATGACCTCATACTTATGGTTTTCAAAGACGCGGAAGAACTTATCGAGGCGGACATCAACGGAGGATGGCTGGATCATCGCCTCATCAAAAGGCTCGACCCCCACACGCTTCTGGTTGATCTGGTCACGGATATCGCGGTCACTTAGTAGCACGGGGCAACAATAGAGGCGCAGGCGCGAAAAATAACTCTTCGCCACCCTTGCGTAAGTTACTGACGGGTAGAACTATTACCCCATGAGCCATTACACAGCAAACCTCCGCGATATCGAATTCTGCCTCTTCGACCTCCTGGGTCGTGAGAAGGTCCTTGGAACCTCTCTCTATTCAGAGATTGATAGAGAGACAGCATCTGGAATGTTGGAGGAGATCAAACGATTAACAGAAAATGATCTCGCAGCTTCATTTGTTGAAGGAGATCGTGTTGGAACAATTTTTGATAAAGCAACTGGAGAGGTAAAACTTCCTGAAGGTTTTAAGAAGTCATACCAATCATTTGTTGATCAAGGTTGGTGGAGTTTGGATGCTCCAGTTGAGTTAGGCGGAACAAAGATTCCACCATCTGTGCGATGGGCAATTGCCGAAATGGTTCTCGGTTCCAACCCTGCAATTCACATCTACGCATCAGGTTATGCATTTGCACAAGTTGCATACACACTCGGCAACGATGCACAGAAGAAGATGGCAGGACATATGGTCAATCGCCATTGGGGCGCAACGATGCAACTCACAGAACCTGATGCAGGTTCAGATGTTGGAGCAGGTCGCACTAAGGCAGTTGAACAACCAGATGGAACTTGGCACATCACCGGAACAAAGCGATTTATCACATCAGGAGATGCAGATCTCTATGAGAACATCATGCACTTCACACTTGCTCGTCGTGAAGGTGGAGGACCTGGAACAAAAGGTCTTTCACTATTTTTGATTCCAAAGTTTATGTTTGATCTCGAGACAGGCGATCTTGGTAAGCGCAATGGTGTTTATGTAACCAATGTTGAACATAAGATGGGTCTTAATGTCTCTGCAACATGTGAGATGAACTTGGGAGAGAAGGAACCTGCTGTTGGTTATCTCCTTGGCGATGTTCACGAAGGTATTGCACAGATGTTTAAGGTGATCGAGTTTGCTCGCATGATGGTGGGAACCAAAGCAATTGCAACTCTCTCAGCTGGTTACCTACAAGCACTTGCTTATGCAAAGACTCGCATCCAAGGTGGCGATATGAAGGTGATGAATGACAAGGCATCACCTCGTGTGAGCATCATCCACCACCCAGATGTGCGCCGCTCATTGATGGTCCAAAAGTCATATGCAGAAGGCATGAGAGCCCTTGTTCTCTACACCGCTTCAATCCAGGATGAGGTAGAGCTTGCTCGCGCCGCAGGCGATGAAGATAAGTTAAAGAAGATGGAAGCTCTCAACGATCTTCTCCTTCCTGTAGTAAAGGGATTTGGTTCAGAGCGTTCATGGACTCTTCTTGGAACAGAATCACTCCAAACATTTGGTGGTTCAGGCTTCACACAAGATTGGCCACTTGAGCAGTATGTGCGCGATGCAAAGATTGATACTTTGTATGAGGGCACAACAGCAATCCAAGGTCTCGACTTCTTCTTCCGTAAGGTTGTTAAGGATGGTGGTAAGGCACTCGGTGGTCTTGGTAAAGAGATTCAAGCATTCGCTGAATCTGGTGGAGCAAATGCTGCAGAGAAGCAGGCGCTGCTTAAAGCTCTTGCAGATCTCAATGGAATCATCGGAGTACTCGTAGGACATGCGATGGCATCACAAGAGAAGTCAGAAGAGATCTACAAGGTCGGCTTAAATACATCTCGTGCTCTTATGGCAGTCGGCGATGTGATTATTGGATGGCTCCTACTTCGCCAAGCAGATATCGCAGCAGAGAAGCTTCCAAATGCGACAGGAAAGGATGCAGATTTCTACACAGGAAAGATTGCATCAGCTCACTTCTTCGTGGCAAATGTTCTTCCTCATATCACAGCAGATCGCAAGATTGTTGAGGCAACAGATAACACCATTATGGAATTGCCAGAGGGTGCTTTCTAAGTAAGAACTACAAATAGGATAGGCTCACCGCGTGCTAAAGAATCATCGCGGTGAGCTTTATCTTTTCCTCGGAGCTCTCACCTTCTCTGTTAATGGAATCTTCTCCACCGTGGTTCTTGAACACCTCTCTGCATTTCGATTGGCTCAAATTAGAGCTATCTCTGCCTTCTCACTTCTTTTTCTCTTTGCACTCATCTTTCGTCGTGAACTCCTAAAGATCACGCGGAAGGAAATTCCTATCGCAATCGCCTATGGTGTGATTGGTTTTGCCCTTGTGAATGTGGGCTATTTCCTTGGTATTGAGCGGGGATTACCCCTTGGTCTCGTCCTTGTTATTGAGTTCACCGCACCCATCTGGATTGCGCTCTGGATTAAATATGTGAGAAAGGGCTTCGTCGCAAAAGATATGTGGCTGGCGATCGCCCTCTCACTTGCTGGTTTAATTCTTGTCACCAAGATTTGGGATGGCTTCACCTTTGATCTCTTGGGTCTTGCAGGAGCTCTCGGAAGTGCATTCGCCCTGACTGGCTACTTTCTTATTGGAGAGAGATTTGGTAGCAATCGCCATCCCATGAGCTCAACGATTATTGGTTTAGCTGTTGCTGGAACATTTTGGGCGATAGTTCTTCCCATCTGGAATTTTCCAACTGAAGTTTTCTCAATGAAGATGGATATCCATGGCTATCTCGCAGGACACTTCTTCCCAGGGTGGGCACTACTGCTCTGGGTTGTTGTGATGGGAACAATCATTCCTTATCTCTTTGTGATTAGTGGTCTTCGCATCTTAAGCGCGTCCAAGAGCAGCGTATTGGGAATGTTGGAGCCAGTACTTGCTGGCGCTCTTGCCTGGATTTGGCTTGGGCAGAGCTGGGATGGAATTCAGTTGATAGGCGCAGCTATAGTCTTGATCGGTATCTATCTTGCTGATCGATCGAAGGCAACTGCCTAATTACTCGTTCCAACCACCATCGCCTGGCTCAGCAGGTTGCTGATCACCATATGGAGATGTTGGAACATATCCAGTAGGTGCTGTTGCTGGCTCTGATGAACCATAAGTTGTTTGGGATTGAGCTAAATCAAAGAATCGTGCAAAGTGAAGTTGTGCTGAGACTGGAATGGTTCGTGTTGGACCATTACGGTGCTTTGCAACCATAAGGTCGGCTTCTCCTTGGCGATTTTGTGAGTCATACATATCTTCACGATGGAGAAGGATTACTACGTCGGCATCCTGCTCAATAGAACCTGATTCACGAAGATCAGAGAGCATTGGGCGCTTATCTGTTCTCTGCTCAGGACCACGGTTGAGCTGAGAGATAGCAATAACAGGGACATTGAGCTCTTTAGCCATCAACTTAATTTGGCGCGAGAATTCAGAGACTTCCTGCTGGCGATTTTCCACTCTCTTACCTGATGTCATGAGCTGCAAGTAATCGATCACAATCAGCTTTAAATCATGGCGTTGTTTAAGGCGTCGCGCCTTTGCGCGAATCTCCATCATTGAAAGGTTGGGTGAATCATCGATAAAGAGCGGTGCATCAGAGATTTCGCCCATACGACGAGCAAGTTTTGCCCACTCATCATCGCTGAGCTGTCCTGATCGAATGCTATTGAGTCCTACTCGCGCCTCTGCAGAGAGCATACGCATTGTGATTTCAGATTTCGACATTTCAAGAGAGAAGATCACTGCAGTTTGATTGTCATGGATTGCAGCGTGACGAGCAATATCAAGACCTAGCGTTGACTTACCCACTGCAGGACGAGCTGCGAGGATGATCATATTTCCTGGAAGGAATCCGTGAGTGAGTGCATCAAGATCACGGAATCCAGACATCACACCTTCAACGCCTGCACCTTTTGAGATTGCTTCAATCTCATCGAGTGCTTGCGGCAAGAGTGTGTTGAGTTGAACATAATCTTCAGAAGATCGTCGTTCTGTGACTGCATAGATTTCAGCTTGTGCTGCATCTACTGCATCATCGACCTCACCATTTTGGTCATAACCAAGTTGAACAACCTTTGTTCCTGCTTCAACAAGGCGACGCATAATTGCGTGATCGAGAACAATCTTTGCGTAGTAACCAGCATTAGCTGCAGTGGGAACAGATGAGATGAGCGTGTGAAGATATGGAGCACCACCTGCTCGTGCAATCTCACCTCTCTTTGTGAGTTCAGCTGCAACAGTAATTGCATCTGCTGGTTCACCGCGACCATAGAGATCGAGAACAGCTTCAAAGATAAGTTCATGTGCTGGACGATAGAAATCTCGTGAGCGAAGAACTTCTACAACATCTGCAATTGCATCTTTAGAGAGCAACATTCCACCGAGAACAGATTGTTCTGCTTGAAGATCTTGAGGTGGGGTGCGCTCAAACTCCGCACCCACATTGCGGGGTGCGTTATTAGGAAATTCAGCGATGCTCACGGGTGAAACTTCCCACCTTCTACCGACAAAAGCGATTAGGCCTGTGGGTGAGGGTGTGGAGAAAGGCGGATTTCCTGTGTGAAAGGCTGGGGATAAGGTGTGGATAAGTGGCTCACACGGTGGATAACTCCTGGATTGAGCGTGGAGATCTGTGGAGAGAAGTGCTCTGAAAGATTCCCAGATAATGAGAAAGGCCCCCACCTTGCGGTGGAGGCCATCTCGTTAAGAACTTAAGCAGCTACAACTGAAACGCTCACTGTAGCGACAACGCTATGTCCGAGTGAGACCTTTACAGAGTAAGAGCCTGTCTTCTTGATGTGACCAGCTGTCTTGATGTTGTGGCGATCGATATCGATCTTAGTAACAGACTTGATTGCAGCTGCGATGTCCTTATCGGTAACTGATCCGAAGAGGCGTCCTGCTGTTCCTGTCTTTACTGAGACAACGACCTTAGCTGACTCAAGAGTCGCCTTGATCTCCTTAGCGTGATCGATATCGCGGATCTCGCGTGCAGCGCGTGCACGACGGATTCCCTCGATCTGCTTCTCTCCACCAAGTGTCCATGCAATCGCTGCACCACGTGGGAGGAGGAAGTTACGTGCATAACCATCTTTTACTGTTACAACGTCACCGGCTGTGCCGAGCTTTGCAACTTCACGAGTAAGAATGAGCTTCATAGTAGTCAGTTCTCCTTATCGCGCTGAAGATGTGTAAGGCAGTAGTGCTACTTCACGGCTGTTC
>CALEZA010000127.1 GCA_937927965.1 uncultured Candidatus Planktophila sp. | reverse complement strand
TTCTTAAGTTGGGTTGAAAAGCAAGAAGATTCAGAGACTGATGCCTGGATCGATGAAGATGAATTTGAGGATGCTTAATTGTCCTACGCACCAGGCGTGTGCAATATTGGCGGACCAGAAGTTGCCCGCCGCAAAGCTGTTGCTAAAGCTGGTGGCTTACTTTTCATTATCTACGCAGTATTCACATTACTGACGCAAGCTTCTCCATCAAGTGCAGTTCTCTCATTTATCCCAGCGATGCTCTTTGCTGTGGGATATGTACAGTCAAAGAAGAAATTCTGTTTTGCGTATGGCTTGATGGGAACTTTTAATTTTGCTGCAGCAGGAACATTAACCAAGGTAACAGATAAAGAAGCACTAGCTGCAGATCGTCGCGCTGCTCTAGTCATTATTGCCCAGTCAATGGGGATTGCACTTGTCTTGTCATCGCTTTTAGCTCTCACACTTTCCCTTTAGATTTTTTCCTTTCCCTCTTACATTTATTCCTCTGTAGTGGGATTCTTAAGATGTGAAAATCATTATCCAAACCCGAAACGCAGCAGTACTCGCAGGTGACTTTAAAGAAATTGCAGAAGAGAAGCTTCATTCAATGGAGCGCTTCAGCGTACTGATTGAAAGAATTGAAGTAGAAGTTTCACACGAGAGCAATCCGCGTCAGGGGAAACATTCACATAAAGTCGTAATCACATCACATGGTGCTGGCCCTGCTTTGAGAGCAGAAGCTACTGAATTTAACGATGTTGCCGCATTTGATGTTGCAATCAAGAGTATTGAATTACAAATCAGGAAAATTCACGAGAAGAATAAAGATCACAGCAGAGAGACAATTAGAACCAAGCCTCTAGCAGATTAATTACTTCTTCTTTCCTTTTCCAGACTTCATTCCGTTCTTTGCCGCATATGGTGCTACAGGTTCGACAGGTTCAACGGGCATTGGGCCTAGGGCCAGAATTGCAGCATCGCGAGCTGCAATGGCTGCACTCTTGGCGCTCAATCGAGTAGCTGCAAGCTGGAATTTCTGAGCTGGTGTCTTTGCTTGAGATAGACCCGCATTGAAATCTGAATTCGCTTTATTGATTGCATCATTGAAGTTCTTGTTAATCAATCTCATATTGGCTGTGCGAGTTTTAATTGCCTCATTAAAGTTTTCTCGTGCAATTTTATACTCGTTCATTGCATCTTGAAATGAAGTAGCCGTTGGAGATGGAGTAGGTGTGGGATCTGCAAAAGATGCGGTGGTGTTGGCGCAGGAGAAGAGGAGAGTGGTCACAAGGACTGCTCCGGCACGGTTCACACCTTTTCTCATAGAGATAGTGTGATTGAGAAATATGTGAAGAGTCTGTGAATGAGGCTTGAATTACCTCCGTGTCGTTGGCAGATGATGTGTGCTCATGGCATGGTTGACCTATGGGCCAGCTAATCATGATCATCGACGATGAGGCAGGAGTGCGTGACCTCCTCTCGGATGCCCTCAAATTGGCAGGGTTTGAAACCGTCGTAGCCCAAGATGCCATGGTCGCTCAGACAATGCTCCGAAGCATTAAGCCTGACCTGCTGGTCGTGGATATCAATATGCCTCTGATGGATGGATTTGAGTTTATTGAGCGGATCCGAGGAAATGGTGACCAGACTCCTGCGCTGATGTTGAGCGCACGAGGAGATCGCGCAGATGTCACTCGTGGACTGACTCTCGGCGCCGATGACTATGTCACTAAACCTTTTGGTCTAGAAGAGCTGGTCTTGAGAATTAAAGCAATTCTGCGACGAGCTCAATTCACAGAAGCAGTTGCCACTTCACTTTCTTGTGGTCCGATTACTCTTGATGAGGCATCACATAAAGTGATGTTTAATTCCGAAGTAGTAGATCTCTCTCCAACTGAATTTCGTCTCTTGCATGTTCTCTTGGAATCAAAGGGACGAGTGTTGAGCAAGAGCCACCTCCTTGATGAGGTGTGGGGAATTAACTTTGAGACAGAAACTACAGTTGTTGATACTTATATCTCCTATCTTCGCAAGAAGCTCCACCGCGATGGTTTCGAAGGTATTCGCACGGTGCGTGGCGTAGGTTTCCAGATGCAAGTCGATAAGAAGTGAAGCTAACTTCCACCAACAGACTTCGTCTGGTTGCAATCACTCTGACCACATTTCTCACTTTGGGCATTGGTTCCTTTGCCTCTGTGAGCACATTTAAGGGTGATCAAGGTCGAATCGATAGCCAAGTCAATGAGACCATCCAAGCTGCAAAGGAGAATGTTGGACAAGAATTGAGCGCAGCTCTCTTCTATATCGATCAATATTCTCTCGATCTGTCCCTGCTACTTCTTTCTCGTGATGGTCAACTCACTCTGATTAGTGAATCAACGAAAGAAGGCTTAGAAAGATTATCTCTTTCAGAGGCAAATAGAGCTGTGAGAGAAATTTATGATGCACGCGGGAAGTCTCACCTTCGTCTTCGCACTCTTGAGATTTCAGGCGGCGACTACTTGGTTGTTGTTGGTTCAGCAGAAGATGCCTACAAGAGATTACAAAGCAATATAGCAACATCAATCTCCATCACTGTTGTAGCTAATCTAGGTGCATTCATCATCCTCTCCTTCTATATCCGAAGAATTAAGAAGCGTGATGATGTTGATGCCCTTGCACGAATGCGAGAGTTCCTCGGGGATGCTTCTCACGAGCTTCGCACACCACTTACAGTCATTAAGGGTTATGTTGAAATGCTGAGCAAAGGAATGATGACTGAAGAGTCGGATAAAGAGAGAGCGTTTCTGAGAGTCAATAATGAGATTGCTCGTATGGAGATTCTTATCCACGATCTCCTGCTCCTTGGCGAACTGGGAGAAAGTGGAGAACGCTCAAAGGAGAGAGTGGATTTCAGTGAACTCCTCAGGGCTTACGCAGATGACTTTGTCACTCTCAATTCAGGCCGTCAGGTGATCATTCAAATCCAAGATGATATTTCTATTAACGCTGATCGCGATTATTTGGCGAGATATATCCAAAATGCACTTGTGAACATTACTCGTCACACGCCACCACATGCCCCCGTGAGAATCACTCTCAATCGCAAGAGTAAGTTCACTCGTCTAGCAATTGAAGATGGAGGTCCAGGACTTCCACAATCTGCATACCGTGAAGACATTAGAAGTTTAAATAGATTTGATGCATCGCGTTCACGCGATCACGGGGGCTCAGGTCTTGGTATGAGCATTATGGCTGGCGTGGTCGCAAAACTTGGCGGCACATTCTCCTTGCAGCCAAGTGATCTAGGTGGATTGGCAGTTATAGCCGAACTGCCATAGCCGATACGATTGCTTCATGGATGAGATTGAGAGCGCCTTACGCGAGCTGCATCAAGCCATTCTCTCCAAAGATTCATTTGTGAGGGCAATTCTCTCAGGGCGTCGAAGAAATATGGAGACTGCCCATGAGCGAATTGATCTTCGCCCAGTTTCCCTTAAGTCTGGTCTTTGCGTTCAGGTCAGCCACAGTGATGGCCGTGCAATGACGACTAAGAATTATTCTTTTGAAGAACTTCCATTTATGGAGTTTGCCTTAGCTGGATATGCCAATTTTCTCGTTGAGACAACTTCTGAATTGATTAACTTGAGGATTGGAAAGAAGGGTCAAGTGCTGCTCAGCCGCAGCAAAAACACCGCAGTTCAAGTTACAGATCACGATCACAACAAGAAGCGTTTACTTGATTCTGGGGATCCATTCCTTCGGGAAGTTGGAATTTCGGATCGAAATGGAAACATCAAGCCTTCCATGATGGATAAGTACAAGCAGGTTGAAGAATTCTTGCGCCTACTTATTCCCACACTCAATGATGCGATTGAGGCTGGCCACATTCGTAAACCTTCTCATGAGAATCCACTTAAGGTGGTCGACCTTGGATGTGGCCACGCATACCTGACATTTGCCACACACCAGTATCTGAAGGCACACGATATTGCAGTGAAAGTAATTGGAATAGATATTAGACAAGCATCTCGAGACCGAAATAATGCAATTGCAGAGAAATTGGGAATCTCGGAGTCGATTGAGTTCTTTGCAGAAGAAATTTCATCTACGACAATTAAGGAGGCCGATGTCGCAATTGCCCTACACGCTTGCGACACCGCCACTGATGATGCAATTGCATGGGCAGTCAATCACGATGTTCGGCTAGCCCTCTTCGCACCTTGTTGCCACCACGATATCCAACTCCAAATGACGACTCCTCCTGAACCTTGGAATCTGATTACTCGCCATGGAATTATGAGAGAGCGGCTTGGGGATTTGATTACAGATGCCCTTCGCATCCAATTGATGAAACTCGGCGGATATCGTGTGGAGGCAATTGAATTTATTGGGGGCGTTCACACGCCACGCAATCTCATGATCCGAGCGGTCAAGACTGGTGCCAAGCCCGACCCTTCAGAAGGCGAGCTCTATCAACAGATGGTCAGTTTGTGGGGCGTAACTCCCGTTCTTGAAGGAAAATTGAACCGATAGACTGGGGCCATGTCTAAGGTCCTTGCATCTCTTCCCGTTGGAGAAAAAGTCGGAATCGCATTCTCTGGGGGACTCGATACCTCTGTTGCTGTTGCGTGGATGCGCGAGAAAGGTGCAATCCCTTGCACCTACACAGCTGACCTAGGTCAATACGACGAGACAAATATCGACACTATTCCAGATCGTGCAAAAGATTACGGCGCTGAGATTTCCCGCCTTGTCGATTGCAAAACTCCACTCGTTGAAGAAGGACTTGCAGCAATTGCTTGTGGAGCTTTCCATATCCGCTCTGGTGGAAAGCAATACTTCAACACAACTCCACTTGGTCGTGCCGTAACAGGAACTCTTCTTGTCAGAGCAATGCTGAGCGATAGCGTTGAGATTTGGGGAGATGGTTCAACATATAAGGGCAATGACATTGAGCGTTTCTATCGCTATGGACTTCTCGCCAATCCAAATCTTCGAATCTATAAGCCATGGCTTGATGCAGATTTCGTTCGCGAGCTCGGCGGCCGCAAAGAGATGTCAGAATGGCTTGTCTCCCACAACCTTCCATATCGCGATAGCGTTGAGAAGGCTTATTCAACTGATGCAAATATTCTTGGAGCAACTCACGAAGCAAAAGATTTAGAGCAGCTCGATGCTTCAATTGAGATTGTTACTCCAATCATGGGGGTTAGGTTCTGGGATCCTTCAGTTTCAATTCCTTCTGAAGATGTGAAGATTCAATTCGTGCAAGGTCGCCCTGTAGCGATTAACGGCAAAGATTTCACCGATGTTGTCGAACTCATGCAGGAGGCAAATGCAATCGGTGGGCGCCATGGTCTTGGAATGGCAGACCAGATTGAAAACCGAATCATTGAAGCAAAGAGTCGTGGAATCTATGAAGCTCCAGGAATGGCTCTTCTCTTTATTGCATATGAGCGTTTGATCAGTGCAATTCATAATGAAGACACTATTGCTAACTATCACGCTGAAGGTCGCCGTCTAGGTCGCCTACTCTACGAAGGTCGATGGCTTGATCCGCAGAGCTTGATGCTTCGTGAATCTCTTACTCGCTGGGTGGCATCTGCTGTCACAGGAGAGGTCACACTGCGCCTTCGCAGGGGAGATGATTACTCTGTTATCAATACAAGTGGACCAGCATTGAGCTATCACCCAGATAAATTGTCGATGGAGCGCACAGAGGGAGCAGCATTTGGTCCGACTGATCGCATTGGTCAATTGACTATGCGTAACTTGGATATTGCAGATACTCGCGCAAAGCTTGAGATGTACCGCGACCAAGGACAGCTTGGCGGGGGAGATTTCAAACTTATCCGACAACTAGAGGATTAATCTGGTGCGAAACCGCACAGTTCTTGCTGCTGGCCTTCTCTATATATTTGCAGCTCTCTTTCACATTCCAGATTTTCTATATCCCCATGGCTTTGACAAGGATGCACCAGCTCAATTTCTCTCACTCATGGTGATGGGAGTGATCTATGGCGTTTACATCACCCTGCGTCCATCCAGCTTTGCTGCAGCAAAAATCGTTAAGTATGCCGTTCTGGCACTCTTGCTCTCACAATTAATTTCACTCATGCTCAGCGGGAGCTTGGTCTCATCTCTCATTGGTGATTCAGGGCGATTTGTTGGCATGGCGACCACAATCGGACTTCTGGCAGTGGCGCTCTTTCATAGCTCATTCACATTTGAGGAATTTAGAAAGCTTGCCCTCTATTTTGTTATTGCAATTGAATTAGTTTCAATTGTTGGAATTGCTCAACACTTTAATCTCATTGAATTACCAGGCGATCAAGGGGGAATAGCTTCAACTTTAGGCAACACCGATTTCTTTGCCGCCTATGTTGCAACTGCTTTCCCTCTTCTGATTTTTGTAGCTCTTGGACGCTCCCGCAGATTCCAAATTGTGGTGGTTTTGGCAGCTCTTCTCAATCTCTTTGCGCTCTACTTTGCTGGTCCTCTTCAGGCATATGTTGATATCGCAATCATCATCTTTGGTCTAACTGTTTATCGCTTGCGCAGATTTATTCCTGTGCGCCAGTGGAGTTTAAATGTCCGCACTTATCTAGGAACCTTTGCAGTCATTATTTGGGCTGAGTTCATTTTCCTCATGCCATTCTTGGGAAGTTTTGTTCCAGTACTTGGAAATGATGTTCAGGTGAAGATCCGATCAAATTTCTGGCTTGCTGGAATGCGACAATTCTTTTCACATCCACTCTTTGGAGTGGGGCCAGATCAATATGGAAATAACTATGAGCAGTACCGCACACTTGAAGATGTGGTGAAGTACACCAACATTCTGAGCAATGATGCTCACTCAGCTCCTGTTCAGACCCTTGCCACATTGGGAATCTTCGGAGCTCTTATCTACACATTCCTGATTGCACTTGTTATTCGTTCAATCCTCATCATTTGGGATACTCGTAAGTTTCCTCGCCTAGCCACATACCTACTTGCACTCTATGTGGCTGTCTATCTCACCAATTCATTTATTAGCCCAATAACGATCTCCCACAAGATTCTCTTTTGGGCAATCTGCGGATTTATCGTTGGAAGCGTCTATGGCGAGCGCGTAGCATGTAGACATCTCGCACTTCGAGGAGCTGGGGCAACTCTTGCAATCTTTGCCCTTGTAACGGGTGTCTTCTTCACACATGGGCAGTTGAACTACCTCTCCCACATTGAAAAGTATGCAGCCGATAACAGCGTAAAGCTCGACTACAAGCACTCTGCAGTTTTGCCATGCTTTATGTATTTCGATGCCGAGATGTTGATGACAGCTCATAAGGGCAGCGAGAAGTCAGCAGCATTTGCTGAAGAGATCCTCGATCAAAATCCACGCTGTGTGGCTGCGGCGATATTCCTTGCCAAGACAGCAGTCAACAACAATGATGCCGAGGCTCTACGAAAGTATGTATATAAGTTGATTGAAATCGCACCTGTCCGAAGTGACACCATCTCAATAGGTATGTATTACGCCAATCGCACAGGTGACCTCACTGTAAAGAACGCGCTTGAGCGGGAGATGAAGGCGCTTAATCTCGTGTATGTACCAGGGACTCTCGGCTAAGGTATATTTGAAACATGTCATTTGAAGAGCTCATCGATAGGCTGAAATACCGCCTTCATGGGTACTTCCATTCAGAAAAGAAGTCGGTCAAGTATTTAGCTCGCCTTCTCGCCTTCTCAATGTTTGCAGCTCTGATCTCCACCATTGCTCCAACGCTTGCAGATGAGCTCTCATCAGATCCCTCAATGCTTCAGCCTGTGGCGACCTCAACGGAGAGCTCCACAATTACAGTTGGTGAGACATCAACGGCTTCACCAACGCCTGATCCCACCTTCTCTCCAGAGGCTCAGATCACTCGACCTGCTATCTCTGTAAATTCAGCCTCACCGCTACCTGAAAGCTCAGAGAGTTCAACAGCCCAAGGTCCTGGTGTTCCACTCGAAGTTCAACCTGCCTACACATTAAGAATTCCAAGCAACAGCCCGATTGACCCTCGTGCCACCATCCACTTTGCAACCCATATCTATGCCTCTCAGCCAGATGTTGAATTCACCATGGCCTGCATCAGCGGTCCAGGAATGACCTTTGATGTGAAGGTGAAGAAGGCAGCAGATAACTCGCCTGAGGGAGATGAGATCATCACTGGTGACCTCTCGGGCAATCTGATCATCTCTGCCACCACCAATCGCGTGGTCAACCTGATCAACTCCTATAACGCGCTCTTCGTGAGCTCCACAGGGGGAGGGCTGGCTGGGCGCTCGCTCACCTACCGCTTTGTGGCGGTGACTAAGCCTGTGGCAGACCCAGAATTCTGCTCAGCAGCACGCTCAGGAGCGGTCACCACCTTCCGTGCCCTCCAGCTTGGCCTCTCCACCGTCAAGGGTGGCGGTAAGCTCAAGTAGGGCTCTCTTTTACGCATAAAAACCTGTCAAAACACTCTCCGTAGCCTCTCCTGCTAACTTTACTTTCATCAAACCTCCAGTCTAGGATTGGGCAGATTCTCACCCCTGGGTGGGATTACTCGCGCATACCTAAAGCTCGTAGAAGGGAGCAGATCGCATGACGCTACATTCGCCGTTGAGCGGTCCTGTTAACTCCGGCTTTGGTGGAGGCAAGAAGTACAAGTCAAAGATTCTTTTTGGTGCAGCACTTGTTGGTGTCATTCCATTTATGCTCTCAACTTTTGCTGCGAGCGTGACTGTTGGAAATGGCGCACTTGAATTTGGTCAAGGTTCACAGCAAGCAGTTGCTTGTGACTCCAAGATTTACATCGCAATGGGCGAAGAGTGGCATGGTCAACCAACCACAGAAGATCCATCTGCAGGTTTCTTCCGCGTTCGAGCTGTGACAGTTTCTAATCTTGATCTTCAAAATTGTGCGGGCAAGAAGCTTCGCATTCGTTTGATCAATGGTTCATCTCAGGAAATTCCTCTAGGTCCTATCGCAGATGCGAAGGTTCTGCAGGTAACACTTCCTGCACCAACGAACAATGTCAGCGATGCGACAGCGCTCTTGCTCTCATACCTCACAGGTACAGGCTCACCAATTTCAGGAACGCTGCTCGCAAGTGCAGCAGTCTCTGTTTCAGGAACATCTGTCTATGACGGAAGTGTGCTCTCTGCAAATAATGCAGATGTGACCTTCTTTATCGATCCAGCTGCTCAAACAGTCAATATCGATGGACAGCTAGTTCTTCGCACCACAGTCGAAACAATCGACAATCCATCAGCACAGGCGGCAGCGCCTACGCAGTAAAGAGAATTCCCATTGGGCAACTAATGGGCATACCTAAGCTTCGCTCCACTTCGAAGTAAGGGTGTAGTAAATGAAGTGGAATCGTTAACTAGAATGGGGAATATAGGAATGGAAATCCTAAAGTTCGAGA
>CALEZA010000126.1 GCA_937927965.1 uncultured Candidatus Planktophila sp. | reverse complement strand
AAGCCAGAAAATCGTGGATCGCTATCGATCAAGTCAAACGCTCCTCAAGGAGTGAGCTTTTCACGAGGTGTCATCACCGCTGGTTCTCCAAGTGAGGATGCAATCGTTAATCGAGTTCGCAATTACACATCAGAGGGTGCCATTTTGAGCATCGCTAAGGATGTTGTTGTTGATGGGCCGATCTTCCTCAATAGAACTTCCTGGGGTATGGATACAGCCGAACTATCCCGAGTGCAGATTCGCCTTGAAGCACATTCAAAGGCGACTGTGATTCTGGAAAATTCCGGGGATGCTCTTCTTGCAGAAGATCTCGAAATCATTCTGGCGCCTGGTTCTGATTTAACCTTTATTTCCCTCCAGGAATGGGGTTCAAAGGCTGTGTATGCGGCAACACACAATGCAATTGTGGATCGTGACGCAACCCTTAAAGCCATCCATGTAACCGTGGGTGGGGATGTTGTCCGTATCTTGCCTCGTGTTGAATTTGTTGGTCCTGGCGCATCTGCAGATTTGCAAGGTGTCTACTTTGCAACTGCTGGCCAGTTCTTTGAGCATCGCATGCATGTTGATCACGCAGTGCCACATGCAAAGTCCAATGTGAACTACAAGGGAGCCTTAGCGGGGCAGGATTCTCATACGGTTTGGATCGGAGATGTGTATATCCGCGCAGCTGCCGAAGGCACAGACACATATGAGCTTAATCGAAACTTGATTCTCACAGATGGTGCTCGCGCTGATTCTGTTCCGAATCTTGAAATCGAAACTGGCGAGATTGTAGGTGCTGGTCACGCATCAACTACAGGTCGCTTCGATGATGAGCAACTCTTCTATTTGATGTCTCGTGGCATTGAAGAAGCTGATGCTCGTCGTCTTGTTGTTCGAGGCTTCTTCAACGAAGTGATCTCTCTGATCGGAAATGAAGAGATTCAAGAGCGTCTCATGTCCCGCATTGATGATGAGTTGGAAAAGGCAGGTCGTTAATGTCAGATCTCTCATTCTCAGCCCTTCAAGAGGGGAAGCCAGTTCGCATCGAGAAGAACGGCGAAGATATTTGCGTTGCCCGCATAGGCAATGAGGTCTTTGCAATCGGCGACATATGTAGCCACTCAGATGCATCCCTAGCTGAAGGTGATGTCACAGATTTCAAGATCGAATGCTGGCTCCATGGAGCTGAATTTGATCTTCGCACAGGGGAAGCTCTCACACCGCCCGCTGTTGCACCCGTAAAGAAGTATTCAGTAAGCGTTGACGGAGACTCCGTCACGATTGAAATGTAATGGAGTCTGCTATGAGCACACTAGAAATCCGCGATCTCAAGGTTACAGTTGATACAGAGCAAGGCGTGAAGGAGATTCTCAAGGGAGTCGACCTCACAATTAAATCTGGAGAGACACATGCAATCATGGGTCCAAATGGTTCAGGTAAATCAACTCTTGCCTATTCGATTGCAGGGCACCCTAAGTACACAATCACAGGCGGAACAGTTACGCTCGATGGAGTCGATGTTCTTGAAATGAGCGTTGACGAGCGAGCAAAAGCTGGTCTATTCCTTGCAATGCAATACCCAGTAGAAGTTCCTGGCGTATCGGTATCAAATTTCCTTCGCACAGCAGCTACCGCTCTTCGCGGAGAAGCTCCAAAGTTGCGTGAATGGGTCGGCGAAGTAAAGAGCGCCATGGAGGGTCTCAAGATGGATCCATCATTTGCTCAGCGCAATGTCAACGAAGGTTTCTCTGGAGGCGAGAAGAAGCGTCACGAGATTATGCAACTTGAACTCTTGAAGCCAAAGTTTGCAATTCTTGATGAGACTGACTCTGGATTAGATGTTGATGCACTTCGTATCGTTTCTGAAGGTGTAGTCCGAGCAAAGGAAGCCAATAAC
>CALEZA010000125.1 GCA_937927965.1 uncultured Candidatus Planktophila sp. | reverse complement strand
GACAGAGGACTTAAAATCCTTCCAGTGTCGGTTCGAGTCCGACCGGGGGCACCACATCGTGGGTAAGTGATCGAACAAAACCTTTCCTATCAATACTTTCGATTAAGAATGCATACACAACTGCATACACATTTGCCCAAATGATTTTTAGGTGAAGCCTTGTTACTCAGGATTAATTCATAAAAGCTTCAGGGTAAATTTTACTAGCCTCTACCTCTGTGACCTCATCACAGTCAATAGAGCCATCGAGAATGCGTTTCACAGTTCCCTCAACTGGAACCCAGCCCGATTCACTCCAGGATTCTTCTAGAAAGGCCCCTACATCTTCTAAACTAAAAGATAAGACTCTCAATTTCATTGCTGGATGGATGTCTTGGTGACAGCGATAAAGGTTTACCGGTTCTCTTTCACTATTAAAACGCAGAAAATATCGCATACCTAATACTACTTTTTTTCCGAAATTACTGCCGCATTTCCGTAATAGAATCTTCCTCAAAGCTCTTAGGGTTTTTGCTTTCTCAGGCGGAGTTGGCTCGATGAGTAATTGGCTAGTTATGAATGCCCGCTTGGGGAATGGTTGGGACGGCTGATTGCCATTTTGTAATAAGCAACTTAAATTAGAGTCGAACTCCAATTGTCATCTCGGCCACTTCAGGACCATTCACCGGCCTATATGAAACTACCGACGATCCACAATTTCATAGCCCTTCATTCTTGTGCGTCTTAGTAAGAGCATGCTCTAGATAGTTAGTGCGATATTAAGGGCACTATCCGCATACTCTAAAATAGTCCATATGCAACGGAGAAAATGGCTACTGAGTGCCTTGATCTATTCTCTTCTGCTTCAGGTACTTCCATCTTCAAGTGCGGCTGGCCCAACGATTGCCTTTAATGGATTGATGACTACCTGCAATATTCTCTTCTCTAGCAACAATATTTATGTCAACAGGTTTGTCGCTAATAAGGCTATAACAATTACCGGTCTCAACATCAATGTGGGAACTAGCGCAAACACTAACTGGGCAACAACTGTGTATTACCTATTTTCGAATAATACGAGCACAAACGCTCCAGGAAATAACTTGGCGACATTTACTTCTGATAGAACTTCAGGTACTGGGGGAAATACCGTTGTGCATTTCACCGGCTCTTATTCTCTAGCTCAAGGGACAAAATTCTTCTTAGTTCCGAGTGTTTCCTACAGCACATTCCCCGTCTGTTACAGCAACTCTCCGCCCACAGCTGATCTATTTCCTAATAATGGAATCAATGTGGACACTTCAACAAGTTTGACCAATTCGAGTTGGCATAAAGCTTATGTAGCTGGAGGCCTGCCTGCCCCGAATTCAACTTGGACCGTGAATTTTTCGGCACCTCAAATATGGCAGTTAAGTATTGAATCTGGAGTATTGGTAGCTATGAGTGTTTCACTCGCTCTTGCAGATGGAAGTTCATTTGCAACTTATCGATCTCCATCAACAATTAATGCAACCGTAAATACTGCTTCGACAGTGACATTCACTCAAAATGGAAAGAAAATTCCAAACTGCATTAATGTAGCAAGTAGTGCGGGTGTGGCAACTTGTTCTTGGAGACCATCTCAGCGAGGAGCAAATACGCTCAGCGCCATAGCAAAACCAACTGGAGGCGGATACCTCCAAGGCTCAGCCGAAGGGCTCCGTGTTCTGGTTACAAATCGGTCTAACTCTCGGTGAAGGTTGAAAATGTGGGCGTGTAATTGGCTCCATAAGACTAGGTGCTCTCTGAATGACTAGAATCTCTCCCAGCCAGGCTGAGATAAGGAGTAAATCGGTGAAGCTAGGGAAAGCACTATTTACCACCCTCCTAGTTATTGCTGCTCAAGTGGTTTTACCTCTGGGAAATGCTGCAGGAACTCAAACGCTTATCTACGAGATCGATTACCCAATTGCAATTGCTGGTGATTCAGCGGGCAATATCTATATCGGTGATGATCACAATTCAAATGCAGCTAAAAAAGGCTTAGTTGTAGTTCCAGCAAGCACTGGAACGCTCTTTGGATTCTCTGTCACGGCAGGGGTGCCTAAACTCATGGATGCCCAATCCGATATAGCTGGAATCGCAGTCAATAGCGCTGGTGATCTTTTCTACAGTCGCACCAATGGAAGTATTTACGCATTCACTGGAACCTCAAAAACAGTTTTCGGAGTCTCTGTCACAGCCAATACGAAGACTCTGATTGCCTCAGGCACAAGCCTAAAAGGACCAATGCAATTTGATAGCGCTGGAAATCTTTATGCAGTTTATCTAGCAACAGGAAGTCTCTATGTTCTTCCTGCAGCAACAGGGACCCTGTATGGAACTTCTGTGACAGCAAATACCGCTGCTCGCATATACAACAACAATTCCAATTGGTTCTGGGATCTTGCAATTGATGCTGCCGACAATATTTATGTGGCTGATGGATGGGGCTTGCAAGGCGTATTTGTGATGCCGAAAACAAGCGGAACTCTCTTGGGGCAATCTGTGACAGCCAATACTTTTGCTCGTCTCACAGTCTTTGGTACTGCTCGATATGCAGGAATTGATATCGATTCCAACGGAGCTATTTTCGCAAACGAGTATGCAAATATCACACGCGTGGTTTCTCCAACCAATCAAACTGTATTTGGCCAAGCAATCACAGCTAACACTTTGAGCTCAATCACAGATTCCAGCGGGTATGTCGATCAAGGTATTTATGTGACGGCATCTGGTGCGATCATCGAAGGCGGACCTGGTGGCACCTGGAAGCTGGTGTCTGGTTCATCAGGTGGTGGAGGAGGCGGCGGTGGATCCTCTCCAACAGCAGAAGAGTTAGCCGCACAGGCACGAGCTGCATATGAATCCGCCCTTGCTGATAGACGCACTAAAGCTCTGAATAAAGTTAATAATAAATTCTCGTTGACTGTTTCTGAAGTCAATGGAATTGATTACGGATTAATATCTGAAATTTCTTCAATATCAATAAACGAAGAATGGATGAGACTGCTCACTAAATCTCAACTTGTACAGGCAGACCTTAAAAGCGTGATCCATAAATATGCAACGATTGAGAAAATCTCCTCAAATTCACAGAGAATCTATTCCCATGACCTCATCTCCATTGGACTGATCTCTCAGAGCGAGAAACATAAATCTGCGATTCTTCGCCATCTCTCCATCCAGCCCTCCTCAAAAATTGATACCTATGAAGAGCTTCAACTCCAGGTGGCGGAAGTACAGAAGTTTTACGAAGAACGCGAACGACTCTTTGCCCAGCTCTATCTGCGCTACCGAAAGTAAATGAGGGGCTAGACCCCAAGTTCAATGAGCCTGTAGGCGTAAATCACACCTGCTAGGCGGGAACTTCGCCCTCGGAATTTTTCTCTTTTGCCGTAGGTTATACCTGCTGTCTGAAACCCCTTCAGGCACCACAAAGGAGAGAGTAATGCGTAGTTCTAACCCAGTCCTCACAGGCCGTGGTTTCGCTCGTATCAACCCCGAGATCTTTGATCGAGGAGAAACAACAGACGTCAACACCCTTGAGAGCCGCCCATCAGCTGCACCAATGTCGATGGAAGATGTTGTTCTCAAGACAGGTGCACTCTTTGCAGTGCTCCTTGTAACAGGTCTTTACTCATGGAACGCAGATCAACCAGGACTCATTCTTATTGGAATGGTCGCAGGTTTCGTTCTTGCACTTATCAACACCTTCTCAAAGAAGGTTCGCCCAGCTTTAGTTATTGCATATGCTGCAGCGCAAGGTCTTGCACTCGGTGGAATCAGCGCACTCTATGAGAGCGCATACGATGGCATCGTTCGTCAAGCTGTGATTGCAACAGCATGTGCCTTTGGTGGAGTACTCGTTGCATATCGCAGCGGCAAGATTCGCGTGACTCCAAAGTTCTATCGTGTGATTTCAGGTGCCCTACTTGGTTACTTGGTATTTGGTTTAGTTACTATCTTCACAGGCTTCCCAACAGGTGGTCTCGGATTGATGATCTCAATCGGTGGAGTGGTTCTAGCATCGATGTTTATTGTTGCTGACCTCGATCAGATTCAGCAGGCAGTCAATGCCAAGGTGCCACACCAAGAGTCATGGCGTTGTGCTTTTGGCCTTATGGTCACACTCATCTGGCTCTACCTCGAAGTCTTGAGATTGATCTCAATTCTTCGTAGCAACGACTAATAAGTCTCTAGAAAGGCCCGCATCCTCTTGGGTGCGGGCCTTTCTGACTTTTTAGGTGTCAATCCCCGCGCCATCCCTCATAGATAAATGAGCGAGAGTAGCCTTCCTCTATGAGAGTGTGCGTCCCACGAGAGATCCGAGAGGGCGAAAAGCGCGTTGCGCTAGTGCCTGATGTCATTAGTAAATTAACAAAGCTTGGTTATCAGGTGGAGATTGAAAGTGGAGCGGGTATCCACTCACAAGCACCTGATTCACAATACGAAGAAGCCGGTGCCAAGGTAACAAGTGGCGACCTTCTTTCGGGCGCTGATGTTGTTCTCTCTGTTCAGCCACTGACACCTTCTCAGATGGGAAAGTTAAAGAAAGGCGCAGTCACTATCTCTTTCCTTTCTCCTACAACTGCAGTTGATTCCATTGATGCGGCTGCAAATGCGGGGGTTACCGCATTCTCACTCGAATCAGTCCCGCGCATCTCTAGAGCGCAGTCAATGGATGCACTCTCTTCTCAAGCTCTCTGCGCTGGATATCGAGCGGCGCTGGTGGGCGCAGAACTTTCTCCTCGCTTCTTCCCACTTCTCATGACAGCTGCAGGGACTGTCACACCAGCGCAAGTACTTGTGTTGGGGGCTGGTGTTGCAGGGCTGCAAGCGATTGCAACAGCTCGCAGACTTGGAGCAGTTGTTTCCGCATACGATGTGAGACCAGCTTCTGCTGATGAGGTGCGATCTATGGGAGCGACCTTTAT
Organism: uncultured Candidatus Planktophila sp.; assembly: GCA_937927965.1. Taxonomy (GTDB): domain Bacteria; phylum Actinomycetota; class Actinomycetes; order Nanopelagicales; family Nanopelagicaceae; genus Planktophila. Next base: position 12,493 of record CALEZA010000125.1, on the reverse strand, counting down.
CCAACTCGAACTCGAAGCACTTGAAGGTGCTGGTGGTTATGCCAGGGAGATGACGGAGGAGCGTGCTGCAAAGCAGCGAGAACTCCTTACTCCTTATATTGCTAAGTCTCATGTGGTGATTACAACTGCTGCAGTTCCAGGTCGTGCTGCACCTCGATTGATGACGAAAGAGATGGTTGACTCCATGGAGGCAGGCACCATCATCGTCGATCTCGCCGCTGAAACTGGTGGAAATGTTGAAGGCTCAAAGCCTGGAGAAATTATTGAAACTCCTGGGGGAGTGCGAATCTGGGGAGGCAAAGATGTTCCGAGCCAACTCCCATTCCACGCCTCTAGCCTTTACTCACGCAATGTGGTCAATCTCCTCACTCTTATGACCACACCAGCTGCTCCTGCTCGTGAAGATAAACCAGCTCAAGAACTAGCACTGAACATCAACTTTGACGATGAAATCATTAACTATGCAGCGCTGACCCATGGCGGAGCACGACGAGAACCAGTAAAGGCGGCACAGTAATGGAGCCAATAGCAGTCATATCAATATTTGTTCTCGCAGTATTTGTGGGCTTTGAAGTTGTCTCCAAAGTCTCATCAACTCTCCACACTCCTTTGATGTCGGGAGCAAATGCGATCCATGGTGTGATTTTGGTGGGAGCCATCATCGTCGCCGATGAAGCAAAAACAAACCTTGAGTTAGGTCTAGCTGTTGCTGCAATCATCCTTGCCACAATCAATGTGGTGGGAGGTTTTGTTGTCACAGACCGCATGCTCGAAATGTTTAAGCCAAAGAAGGGCGGTGAGAACAAGTGAGCAACTTTATCTATGACCTCATCGGACTTGGTGCTGGCGTTCTCTTTATCCTTGCTCTGAAAGGTCTTTCACATCCCAAGACTGCTCGTCGAGGAAATCTCTTAGGTGCAGCAGGTGCAACTATCGCCATTGTGATGGTCTTCTTCCATCTTGAAGAACATAACAATATGGGCTGGATTCTTGGGGCACTTGCCATCGGTTTGATTGTGGGAGTTCCTGCAGCTCGCAAGGTGCAGATGACTAATATGCCTCAACTTGTTGCACTCTTTAATGGTGTGGGAGGCGGAGCAGCAGCTCTGGTCGCAATTGTTGAATATCTCAAGTTAGGTTCATCTGCCACAACTGCAGAGGTGATCTTCACCGTATTCACAGTGGTTGTCGGATGTGTCTCCTTCAGCGGATCAATCATCACCTTCCTTAAACTCCAAGAGTTGATGACTACTCGCCCTGTTGTATTTCCTGGCGGACGATTCCTTATCGCAGGAAATCTCATCGCTGTCTTGGTTGTTTCAGTCTGGGTTGTTCAGGCTCTAGGCACCAACCCACTCTTGATTCTTGCAGCCCTTTCACTTCTCTTTGGTGTGCTCTTTGTATTGCCTGTAGGAGGCGCAGATGTTCCTATTGTTATCTCACTTCTTAACGCCTTTACAGGCTTAACTGTTGCAGCAAGTGGTTATGTTCTCGATTCCACACTTCTCATCATCGCGGGAACTCTCGTTGGTGCATCAGGAACTATCTTGACTCGCCTTATGGCTGAGGCGATGGGTCGCTCACTCTTTGGAACTCTCTTTGGGGCCTTCACTGCAAAGCCACAAGATGCAGCAGCTGCTGGAGAAGAGCGTCCTGTGAAATCAGGATCTCCTGAAGATGTGGCAATCCTGCTCAACTACGCCAGACGCGTAGTGATTGTTCCTGGCTTTGGTTTGGCTGTTGCTCAAGCACAGCACACAGTCCGAGAGATGGCAGATCTTCTGATCTCTAAGGGAATTGATGTTGCCTATGGAATCCACCCTGTTGCAGGTCGCATGCCAGGACATATGAATGTTCTTCTGGCAGAAGCCAATGTTCCATATGAGCAATTAGCTGAGATGGATGAAGTAAACCCAACCTTTGGCCAGACAGATGTTGCCATTGTTATTGGTGCAAACGATGTGGTCAATCCTGCAGCAGAGAACACCCCAGGATGTCCTATCTATGGAATGCCAATCTTGAAGGTCTCTGACTCTGCCAACATCATCTTCTTGAAGCGCTCTATGCGTCCTGGATTTGCTGGTATTGAAAATGAACTTCTCTATGATCCAAAGACCACTCTTCTCTTTGGCGATGCTAAGGCATCACTGACAAAGGTTGTTTCAGCCCTTAAAGGTCTTTAGCGAGTAGTTGCTCGATTAACAACCCAAATCATCTGGGGTTGCGAACTCACGCTGGTGAAGTTGGAATTTGTGGGCGTGAGTTGCGCTGTGAGAAATTGTCGCCCAAGTCGCGATGGTTTCCATGTGCAAGTGGCGGTCAATGTCGGATAACTTCCAGATGTGGTGCGTGAGAGGCACTGTGCAATGCGCTTTCCATCGATAAGAAAACGCACCTTACCTGCAGTGTTGACTGTGACAGTTGCAGTCAGGTTCACGCCCTTAGTTGGAGTACCAGTAATTGAAGGCGCTGAGATAGATCCTGCTTCGCTCACATCCACAACAGTGATGGTGACCGTTTGAGAATCACTTAACAATCCATCAGAGACCCATGTGATGACTATGTATGAGTTATTGGCATCTGAATCGATAGGAGCTTCAAAGTCGGGCGGGGGTGAGAAAGAGAGCGTTCCTGAAGCGCTGATTGAGAAATCCGCTGCATCTGTGCCTGTGAGTGAGTAGGTGAGAGAGGCACCTGCATCAGGGTCAGTCGCATTGAGAGAGTAGAGCCCAGCGGTATTTTCATTGACTGAATATGTGGCAGATGCAGCACCGCTAAAAGCACCAATACTTGGTGGGTTGTTATAGGTGTAACGCACTACAACAAAACCAGAGCCACCTGATCCCCCAGTTGTTGCGGTGCCGTTGCAATCTGCGCCACCGCCTCCACGGTTTGCAGGTGCATCACATGTAGCGCCAGGAACTGCGCCGCCAGAGAAAGCTGTTCCAACATCACCAGTTCCAGACCAACCTGCTCCACCGCTTCCATACATCACATTGGTTCCAGCAGTGACTATGTCGGAGTTGACTCCTGTTCCACCATTTTTTCCAGAGCCCGCGCCACCTGCTCCGCCTCCACCACCTGATTGGCAGCCACCTGTTGCACAGCCATATCCACCGTTTGCTGTTCCCACTCCTCCAAGATTTCCATTTCCACTTTCGCCACCTTTGGCACCAGCGTTGTTGGTGGTGGTGTTTAAAGATGCCTTTCCTCCACGAGCTGTGAGAGAACCGAGAACTGATGATCCACCATTTGTTCCACCGCCAGCGGTGCAATCTCCCGATCTACCAGTTGCAGCAGCAACAGTGATCGTGACAGCAGTATTTGCTGTCAGATTAAGTCCAGTGCCTGTGAGAACTTCTCCACCACCACCGCCTTGACCCCAGTAGTAGCTGCAGTAACCACGAGTTCCACTGCCACCTGCACCCACAACTAAGTAGCGAACGCTGATCGCATACTGTGGTGTCCAAGTAATTGTTCCTGCATTTGTAAATTGCACAACACACTCAGTTCCCACCTTTGTAACAGTGATTCCCGATGTGTTGGAAACATTTTGAGTGCAGAGCCCTGCACTATCACCAGCGGCAGTCACGGGCAGAGCATTTGAGACAGGTGAGAGGAGAGTTGAAATCAGTGCAGAAAGTGCCAGAAGAAAGGCACCTCGCTTCAGATTTCTCATAGCCAGATTGTAATCAGGAGGGCTTGTGGACTGAATTCCGAGTCTCTGGGATGCGTGTAGTCACCAGCACAACTGCAGCCATGACAAGAGAGCTGAGAAGAAAAGCTGGTCTAAAGCCTCCAGCGTCAGAGATAGCACCGAGTAGGACTGGAGCGACCATTGCAGCAAAATCTCCCGACATCTGCATCACAGCAATGACTTGTCCACCTTTACCTTTGAGCACATCTCCCACGAGGCTTCCTGGAACTGTTGAAAGGTATGCACCAGCTATTCCAGAGAAGATCATTGCAGGAAAGAAAATCCATGCTTGAAATGTGAAGAGGAGAAGAAGCGTGGAGATCAAAAGTGCAGATGATCCGATGACTGCAACAAAACGACGACCTTTCTCATCAGAAAGACGCCCAGCAGGCAACAAGAGTGCGCCATTGGCTATTGAGGCAAGAGTAAAGCCAACACCCATATATGTTGTGGAGACGCCCATATCTTCAACCATAAAGAGAGGAACAATGGAGCGGCCCATTCCAAAGAGAATAAAGCCTGTACTAAATGAGACAACAAGTGCGATTCGATATGGCTTGAGTGCAAGCGCATCTTTGAGAGATGTCTTCTCGCTCTTGCCTTCAGGGCGAGCTGCAAGTGTGGAGTTACGAAGAAGAAAGGCGCCAGAGATGCTGGCAACTGCGAGAAGTACTGCATATATCGCAAGTGGAGCGCGCAGTGAAAATCCAGAGAGTGCGCCCCCAATAACAGGACCTCCAACCATACCTAACAGAAATGAACCGTTATAGAGAGATTGTGCTCTTCCTCTCTGTGAATCAGAGGTTGCACGAAGCAATATCGATCCAGCAGCAACTGAGAACATTGAAGAACCAAGGCCACCTGCAGCACGAAATATCAGTAGTTGTGAATAGGACTGAGCAGCAGCTGCTGCTGCAGATGAGATTGCAACAAAGCCAATTCCGATGGAGTAAACAAGTCGCTCGCCAAAGATGTCAACGAGTTTTCCTGATATCAATCCGCTAGCAAAGCGAGCAAATGCAAATGCGGAGATAATCGCTCCCACTTGGGCATTGTTCACACCAAAAGATCGCGCAAAAAGCGGAATCGTGGGAGCAATAATTCCAAAGCCCACTGCAACAAAGAAAGAGGCAAAGACAAGAACCCCAACTTCACGAGGAAAGTCGCGAAGGGGGTTCCTGTCTTTGATGGAGTACTTAATTATCCGAGCGCCTCGCCTGCAGACTCATTACGAGCTGCCGCATAATCTTGCGATGTGCGAAGTGGTGTCTCGCGCAAGAAAAGCGCCACAAAGAATCCCACTGCAACAACAGGAGCTGCAACAAGGAAGACGATGTGGAATGAGTGGACGAATGCATCCAGAACAGCTGTTTGAGCTGCAGCGGGAAGTGTGGCAATCAACGATGTGTTGTTCTGCACGGCTTCAAGTGCTGCAGGATCGACAGATGCAACAGCTCCTGGATTGCTTGCCGCTAACTCCGCAAAGTTTGAGGCGAGGTAATGGCCCAATCTGTTGGTCAGAATCGCTCCAAAGAGAGCAGTTCCAAAGACTGATCCAAGTGAACGGAAGAAGGTATTAGAGCTTGTGGCAACACCCATATCCTTAAATTCCACTGAGTTTTGGAGGGCGATAACGATGGTCTGCATAGATAAACCTAAGCCTGCTCCCACCATAATCGCGAAGATGGAGAGTTGCCAATAAGGAGTATCAATTTGGAGCGTATACATCGCAAGAATTCCAACGGTCATAATTGCTGTTCCCATAATTGGGTAACGCTTGTAGTGACCATGCTTGGAAATTAACTTACCGCTCACAATAGAAGTGCTGACGATACCGAGCATCAAAGGAATCAACTTCAGACCTGCATCCGTTGCTGAGTATCCCTTCACCACCTGCATATAGAGAGGCAACATCACAATCGCACCAAACATTCCAGCGCCGATGATTGCGCCAAGAATTGAGGTGAGAGTAAAGGTGTGATTCTTAAAAAGTCCCAAAGGAATGATTGGTTCCTTCGCACGAGCTTCCCACCAGATGAATGCAACAGCTAGTGCAAGACCGATAACAAGATAGATAAGTGTGCGTGAATCAGTCCAACCATTTTGTGGTCCATAGACAGAGACAGAGAGAAGCGTGGTTGTCACAGAAGCAACGAGGAGGAAAGCTCCTAAGTAATCAATGGAGTGCTCACGCTTAACCTTAGGAATGTGAAGGACAGCTGAGGTAATTGCAAGGGCTGCAATTCCAAATGGGATGTTGATATAGAAGATCCAGCGCCATCCGGTGATGCCAAGAATGGTTGCGTGATCTGAGAAGAAGCCACCGAGCAGTGGTCCTGCCACAGATGACAAGCCCCAGACCGCACCGAAGTAGCCTTGATAGCGACCTCTCTCACGAGGAGGAACGATGTCGCCAATAATTACGAATGTCAGCGCCATCAGGCCACCTGCTCCAAGGCCCTGGATTGCGCGAGTGGCAATGAGCTGGCTCATATTCGATGATGCACCTGCAAGCAGTGAGCCAATAAGGAATGTCACAATCGCAAACTGGAAGACGATGCGGCGACCGTAGAGGTCAGAGATCTTTCCATAGAGGGGAGTGGATGCAGTTGATGTGAGGAGATAGGCGGTGACGACCCATGTGTAATGGTCGAGACCGTTGAAATCTTCAACAATGCTCTTGAGAGCTGTGGAGACGATTGTCTGGTCGAGGGCTGCAAGAAGCATTCCTGTCATCAAACCGCCGAGGATGATCATAATTTCTTTATGTGAATGTTCTTTCACGGGTGCATTTGTATTCATAGGGGCGTAAGTTTACTCCGTGAAATCAGTAATAGCCGAAGACCTCATTAAAACTTACGATAAAGGTAGCGTTCGCGCTCTCGATGGACTCTCACTCGATGTAGAAGAGGGAACTGTATTAGGCGTATTAGGGCCTAATGGAGCGGGAAAGACCACAACAGTTCGCATTTTGTCGACACTTCTACGACCTGATTCAGGCCATGCCACAGTTGCAGGTATTGATGTCATTAAGCATCCTGAGAAGGTGCGAGAGGTCATTGGTCTCTCAGGTCAATATGCAGCAGTCGATGAAATCCTCACAGGCTATGACAACTTAGTGATGTTTGGTCAGCTCTATCACTTAGGAAAGAAGAACTCTATAGCTCGCGCCAATGAACTCCTTGAGCGCTTTGGATTAAGTGATGCTGCAAAGCGTCCAATCAAAACATATTCAGGCGGAATGCGTCGTCGCCTTGATTTAGCGGCATCGCTAATCGTTAAACCGAAAGTGCTCTTCCTTGATGAACCCACTACTGGCCTTGATCCTCGTGGCCGCCAAGAGATGTGGGGAGTAATTCAGGAGTTAGTTAAGGGTGGTGTCACGCTCCTTCTCACAACCCAATATCTTGAAGAGGCAGATCAATTGGCAGATGAGATAGCAGTCATTGACACTGGAAAAGTTATTGCACGCGGAACATCTGATGCATTAAAGAAGCAGGTGGGTGGTGAACGCCTAGAGGTAGTGGTGGAGAGTGCCAATATTGCTCGCACAATTGAAATCGTGGAGAAGGTCAGCGGAGTAAAACCTTCACTTGATGAGGGGCTTCGCCAAATTGCCTCCCCTGTCTCAACTGGCTCCACAGCTCTCTTTGAAGTTCTCAAGGCACTCGATCAAGAAGGCATCCATCCACTCGATATTGGATTGAAACGACCATCACTCGATGATGTCTTTCTCTCCCTCACAGGACATGCTGCAGAAGATAAAGTTGAAGAAAAGAAGGAGCGAGCATGAGCGCCATCCAAGACACACTAATCATCACCCAGCGACAGTTGCGACTACTCACTCGCGTTCCTGAGGTGCTTATCTTCTCCACCATTCAACCTGTGATGTTTGTACTTCTCTTCCGTTATGTCTTTGGTGGTTCTATCCAAACAGGTCAGCCTGGGGGATATGTGCAGCTATTGATGCCAGGCATCTTTGTGCAGACTGTTGCCTTTACCCTTGCTGGAACAGCATCTGGCCTTGCAGAGGATATGAAGAAGGGGCTTATTGATCGCTTTAGATCACTTCCCATCTCACAATCTGCTTTGGTAGTGGGAAGAACTCTCGGAGATTCACTTCTCAATATTGTTGTTCTGGCAGTGATGGGAATTGCAGGATATGCAGTGGGATGGCGTCCATCATCAGGAGTGGGAAGTGTTGCACTCGGATTCTTATTCCTCTTGCTCTTTGGATATGCACTCTCATGGGTGGGAGCGCTCGTGGGACTGTCTGCCTCTGATGCTCGCGTTGTGCAGAATGTCAGCTTTATCGTGACATTCCCGCTGACATTTCTCTCTAACGCCTTTGCGCCAACAACAGGTATGCCGCGAGCACTTCAATACTTTGCAGAGTGGAATCCAGTCTCAACAATGGTGGCGGCTTGTAGAGAGCTCTTTGGACTTGAGAATCAATTTGGTGCAACAGCAGGGTCTTTTCCTAGCGAGAATCCGCTGACCACATCACTGATTTATATTGTTCTGATTATGGCAATCTTTATTCCATTGAGTGTGCGACGCTATCGCAACTCAGTGAATTAATTTAAGCGAAGAACTCCGCTGCCTTAATCTCAACAGAGATCTCTTTGCCACTAGGTGCCTTATAGGAAACTGTTGCGCCAATCTCTGCGCCAAGAACTGCAGCTCCTAGCGGTGACTTCTCTGAGTAAACATCGAGATCTCCTGATGCAATCTCACGAGAACCCAAGAGAAACCTTGTCTCATCTCCTGCGATGATGGCTGTGACCACCATTCCAGCTCCGACCTTTCCATCAGCACTTGCTGGTGGAGTTCCAATGTGGGCATTTTCTAACATCTGCTTAAGTTGGCGGATGCGAGCTTCCATCTTGCCTTGCTCATCACGAGCTGCGTGGTAGCCACCATTTTCCTTGAGATCGCCTTCAGCGCGAGCAGCCTCAATCTTGGCAGTCACATCTCTGCGCCCTTCACCTTCAAGGTGGGCAAGTTCTGCAGCGAGGCGATCTGCCGCCTCTTGTGTCAACCAAGTCTGTTGTCCGCTCATAACGGGAAAGCCTAGTGCAGGCTGGGGAGAGCGCAAAAGTTACTTAAGACGGCAGTTATCCACGCCTGCATTGACTGCATCACTGCGCGTGGGGATCGTTGCCACACGCTCAATGGCGCCTGCACTTGCTGGAATCTCATCGGTGACCTGGCCAACGATGACCTTATCGAAATCACGAGCAGTCAAGGTACAGATGGCAGCTCGTGATGGATCTTCTCGATTGACGATATAGCGAATCTCAATATTGCGTGGGTCTTCATTGCTAAAGGCAAGCAGGGTGGTGTCGATTGCAGGTTCTGCACGAGTAAGCCCTGCCCACATCAACCAACCCCCACCGACAAGGGCAAGAACGAGAGCCCATGGAAGCCATCCACGCTCTTTGCGGATTCCATATCTGTCGTTGTAATCAAATGAATCCATGGGAGAATCATGGCATGAGTAAAGATGTGGATATGGGTATCGCAGGTTCATTCACCATGATTCTTCTGGTCAGTGCCACCGCACTTCTCCTTCGCAGTTTCTATAAGAGATATACCCGCGTTCAGAACCGTGAAGACGAGACCAATAGTTAAGCGTCTTCTGCAGGCAGGTGTTGCACTCAGCCTTGCTGCAATCTTTATCTCACTTGGACTTTGGCAACTCGATCGCGCTCGTGAGCTTAAAGCTTCTCAGAACGAAGAGGTGATGATCGATCAGAGAGTCTATGAACTCAACGACCTGACTTCTCCTTCTGCCACCCTTGCTTATGAATCCTTTGGAAAGAGCGTTGCGGTAGTTGGCCATTACATCGCCACTTATAAAGCACCTCACCAAATTGATATCGATGGAAATATCGCCGATTGGGAGGTTGCGCTTATGCAGGTTGATACCTCCACGGCAATCTTGGTGGTCAGAGGACTTTGGGCAGATCGACTCACATCCCCAGATATCGTGATGGCAACAGAAGTTTCTATGACAGGCACTCTCTATCCCCGCCAAGTGGCAGATAGGGCGGAAGGAAATTCCAGCCAACTCTCTCGCCTTGATAGCGCACTTCTGACTTCTGCCACCGACCTTCAACTCTATGACGGATATATTGCAGCTCGCTCTGAGAGTTATCGTGGTGGGCAGGTGGAGAGAACTCGCCTGACTATGGAGATTTCAAAGGGTGGAGTGCCTGGCTACTACTGGCAACACATCTCTTATGTGGTGATCTGGTGGCTCATGGCAGCTCTTGTTCTCTGGGCTCCTTTCTATCGCAGGCGTGAGCGATTAGAGTCAGCGCTATGAAGAGCCCACTTTCTCGTTTTCGCACCATGGCCATTATCTGCGGCATCAACCTTTTGATTTTGATCTTTGCCTATCTACCCGCCAAATACATCTTTAATCTCGTTGAGGATTACCGCTTTCTGATTGCTGTGCCGATCGCCCATGGCTACTTCTACATCGCCTATATCCTCACCGTTCTCCAGTTGGGAGTGCAGAAGAGGATGAACCTACTGACCATCGGCTGGCTCGTCTTAGCTGGCACCCTCCCTCTTGCATCCTTTATCGCTGAGCGGAAAATTGTTAAGAAGTATTCGTAGTCAGATTAAATCCCTCCTCTACCCTTTCTATGAGTGGAGGATTATTAAAGATCTCGACTTCTCCAAAACTCCTCGCCATGTGGGAGTCACTCTCGATGGCAATCGCCGCTGGGCCAAACAGAACCCAGATCCTGCCGATCCCTTTGGCCATAAGAGAGGTGCTCAGAAGATTGCAGATCTGCTGAGTTGGTGTGAAGAGACCCATGTGGAGGTTGTGACTCTCTGGATGCTCTCTACGGATAACTTCAAGAGAAGTCCTGAAGAGGTAGCCACCCTGCTCGATGTGATTGGCGGGATTGTCGATGAGTTGGCAGCTCGCAAGAGATGGAGCATTAAGGCAGTGGGAGCACTCGATGTTCTCCCTGAGCCACTGGCTGCAAAGTTGGAGAGTCTGGAGAGCTCCACCAGCGGCAAACTCCAGGTCAATGTTGCAGTCGGATATGGCGGGAGGCGAGAGATTGTCGATGCCGTGAAGAGTTTTCTCTCAACCGAGGCATCTGCAGGAAAGAGTTTGGAGGAGGCAGCTGCCAACCTCAGCGCAGAATCGATCTCAGAGAACCTCTACACGGCAGGTCAACCAGATCCAGACCTACTTATCCGCACCTCAGGGGAGCAGCGCTTGGGTGGATTCCTGCTCTGGCAGTCAGCTCTCTCTGAGTTCTACTTCTGTGAGGCCTACTGGCCAGAGTTTCGACGGGTGGACTTCCTACGAGCCCTTCGTGACTACTCCCACCGCGAGCGCCGCCATGGGAAATGACCCCTATTTAAATCTCACAGTCACAAATCGGACATTTTAGACTTTCCCCTAACTGACCTGCACTTTTACTTATCCCCAATCCTCACACTTTCTTAGAATTTGCGACTCACGCATAGATTAATTTGCGACTCACCCCCTCTCTTGGAACTCTATGGCAAGCAAAAGAGGGAGAGACCCTCAAGGATCGAGTGGGAAGGAGTCAGCAATGGCGATCACAGTTCGCAAGCCGCGAGCCATCTGGTCTCTGGTTGCCACCTTCCTTATCTTGGCGGTGGCCCAGCCAACTGCCCAAGGTCTCGACTTTCCCACCACCACTCGTTTGAACCTCCCTGATTCACCAGCTGTATCCCTGACAATCTCCAAAGATGCAGATTTGGAGCAGAGCGCAGGGGTGGCGATCTCTGAGATGGCCCAGGTGGCCCTTCTTGCTCGTCAGGTTGAGTTGGCTCGAAGCGCCACAGGTGCAAAGTATGTTGCTCGCACCATTATGAAGAGTGAGTACAAATGGGGCGATAAGGAGTACTCCTGTATCAACCGCCTCTGGACTAAAGAGTCCCATTGGAATTACAAGGCACATAACTATCGCTCTGGAGCTCACGGCATCGCCCAAGCACTGCCTGCCTCAAAGATGGATGTGGTCTCCACCGATTGGCGCACCAACCCAGTAACTCAGATCCGTTGGGGCCTTCGCTATATCAGCATCCGCTATGAGACCCCATGTAAGGCATGGGCGAAGTTCAAGCGCTCGCACTACTACTAAATCAGCAGCTGACTTCTTACGAAGGCTTCTTCCCAATACTTAAAGGGCGCATCGTCTCTGCAAAGAAATCATTTCCCTTGTCATCTACAACGATAAAGGCTGGGAAGTCCACAACATCGATCTTCCAGACAGCCTCCATCCCTAAATCTTCAAAGTCGAGAACTTCCACCTTCTTAATGCAATCTTGAGCAAGGCGAGCTGCAGGTCCTCCAATGGAACCGAGATAGAAACCACCGTGCTTTGCACAAGCATCGGTCACCGCCTTGGAACGATTGCCCTTTGCCAACATGACAAATGATCCGCCCGCTGCCTGGAATTGATCGACATAGGAATCCATGCGACCGGCAGTTGTTGGACCAAATGATCCAGAGGCAAAACCAGTGGGAGTCTTGGCAGGACCTGCGTAATAAACCGCATAATTTTTGAAGTAATCAGGCATCGGCTTGCCCGCGTCTAGCATCTCTTTGATCTTGGCATGGGCGATATCGCGAGCCACCACAATCGTTCCGGTCAGTGAAACACGGGTCTTTACAGGGTGCTTGGAAAGCTCGGCGCGCACTGCATCCATCGGTTGATTGAGGTCGATTGCTACAACGTTGTCATTGATATGTTCATCTGTTGTTTCAGGTAAGAAGTGCGCTGGCTCTGTCTC
>CALEZA010000124.1 GCA_937927965.1 uncultured Candidatus Planktophila sp. | reverse complement strand
CCAAGTGCCAACCAGGACGACCTGCGCCCCACGGAGTTGGCCATGATGGATCTCCTGGCTTTGCTGCCTTCCATAGCGCAAAGTCGCGTGGGTCTTTCTTGTAAGTCTCATCAGCATCTGCTGCCGGTTGAAGATCATCGAGCTTCTGTCGTGAGAGAGTTAAATACGATTCAAGTTTGCGAACTTCGAGATAGACATCGCCATTTCCTGGTGCATATGCCATGTGGCGATCAATCAAGAGCTGCATTAACTCAATCATTTGAGTGATGTGACCTGTTGCTCGTGGCTCATATGTCGGTGGGAGAACATTGAGTGCTGCATATGCATCAGAGAAAGCACGCTCATACTTCATAGCAACAGCCCACCAAGGAGCTTGCTCATGAACTGCCTTATGTAAAATCTTGTCATCGATATCGGTCACATTGCGAATGAAAGTAACTTGATAACCGCTCTTGGTAAGCCAGCGGCGCAAGATGTCAAAGTTCACACCAGATCTCACATGGCCAATATGAGGAGGGGCTTGAACGGTTGCTCCGCAGAGGTAGATACCTACTTCGCCCTCTTTTAGTGGCTTAAAGGCAGATGTGGTTCGCGTAGCGGTGTCATATAAATGTAGCGAACTCATTGGGCAATTCTAACCTGCGGGGTTGGATTACTTAAAAACGAGCGCTGAAGCTATCGCTGCAATGCCCTTGCCCTCACCTGTTAGGCCCAAACCATCTGTAGTCGTTGCTGAAATTGATACCGGTGCGCCACCGAGAGCCTCTGAGATAGCAGATATTGCTTCAGCACGACGAGCGCCTATTCGAGGACGATTGCCAATGATCTGAACTGTCACATTATTAATGGAGTATCCAGCAACAGTGATTATTGAGAGTGTTTCTTTTAAGAGTTGAGTTCCAGATGCTCCAGCGTATTCAGGTCGTGAAGTTCCAAAGTTACTTCCGAGATCTCCGGTGCCAGTTGCCGCAAAGAGAGCATCGCAAATGGCGTGTGCTGCAACATCGCCATCTGAATGCCCATCAACACCTGTCTCACCTGGCCATAGCAAACCTGCCAACCAAAGTTCTCGACCTTCACCAAATGCATGTGAATCAACGCCCACCCCTGTGCGAAAACTTTGCGCATCGCCGATGAATGTGAGTGCATGAGCAAGATCAGCTGGAGTTGTAATTTTTAAAGCTCTCTCTTCGCCAGCAATGATCTTCACAGGATGGCCTGCATCTGCAACGAGAACTGCATCATCTGTTGCATCCAACATCTGTTCATGAGCTGCTTGAAGGATTTGATATGAGAACCCCTGCGGAGTTTGAACCTTTCTTAAATCAGATCTCTCTGGCGTGAAGATGACATAACCATCTGCATCAATAACCTTCACGGTATCGACTTCATTAATTCCAGGGATAACTGCTACTTCTCCGGATTTAAGTTCTTCCACAACTCTCTTGGCTAGAGAAGTGCTCGCAAGAGATCGAGCAGCATCATGGACAAGTACATATTCAGTATCTGGATTTACAGCAGCAAGACCCAATCGCACAGATTCCGAACGAGTAGCTCCACCTGTGACAACACTGATTTCGGAGCCAACTAGTGAGCGGATTTGATCTTCATACCCAAGAGGTGCGGTAACGATTATGTGATCAACGGCAGGAGCAATATTTGCGATTGCATGTTCCAGAAGAGTCTTATCGCCAAGATGGATAAGGGCTTTGGGAATTGGTGCTCCAAAACGCTCGCCGCTACCTGCTGCAGCAATAATTGCGGCGATCATTGGAAGAGAATTAGGAAGCGAGAACCTCGTCAAGGAGAACTGCAGCCTTCTCTTCATCAGTGCGCTCTGCAAGAGCAAGCTCTGAAACGAGAATCTGCTTCGCCTTAGCGAGCATACGCTTTTCACCAGCTGAGAGACCACGATCGAGATCGCGGCGATAGAGATCACGAACAACCTCTGCAACCTTAATAACATCACCAGAAGCGAGCTTCTCAAGGTTAGCCTTATATCGGCGTGACCAGTTTGTTGGCTCTTCTGTATATGGCTGACGCAAAACGCTAAAGACGCGGTCTAGCCCTGCTGAATCCACCACATCGCGCACACCAACTAAATCAACATTATCTGCAGGAACGCGGACTGTGAGATCTCCTTGGGCAACTTTCAATACGAGGTATGTCTTCTCTTCACCCTTGATTACGCGTGTTTCGATAGCCTCAATAAGAGCTGCTCCGTGATGGGGATAAACAACAGTTTCGCCGACCTTAAATGTCATGGAGTGCCTCTCAACGGGGGATTGAAGCCCTAATTCTACCAGCGAACTCCGACAGATAAAACCCCAGATTTGCCCCTGAAAGTAGCGTAAATGGCTCGTTATTAATTGGTTTCTGACCGTGAGATAATCGCCCCATGCGTCTCACAACAAAAGTTGCTGTTACAACAATTGCAGGTGCTCTCGCACTCTCTCTCACATCATGTAGCGGCGCAGGCCCAAACGCTGCAACTCGCATGATCACACGAGTAACAGATGGTGCAGAGGCAGTTGTGAAAGATGAGAACAGCGACCTTCGCGTAAGCAACCTTCTCTTAGTAGCAACAGAAGATGGCGCAGCAGTTGTTGTTGGACATATCGTTAACCGCTCCACTACTCCAGATAAGGTCCTTGGAATCACTGTGGGAAGCGATGCTGCGGTTCTTTCAGGTCAGACAGAACTTCTCACCAACCAACCAATCCACTTTGAAGGTGACTCAGCTAATGCAAAGGCTGTTTTTGCTGGCGTAAACGCTCAAGCTGGAACAACTGTGGATCTGACAATTGGATTTGCTCGTGCTGGTCTTGTGACAGTTCGCACCATCATCCGCGATAAGCGTGATATTTATGCTGGCGTGACGAGTGGATCAAAGCTTGCAACACCTGAAACTAAGTAACTCTTAAAAGCGTCCGCCTGAAGTTGTATCTTGGCTTAATCGCTGTGAGATATAAATTGGAATTACTGAAATCACCACTAGAGTTGCTGCAACAACATTGACAATCGGAGCCTGATTTGGCCTAAAGAGATTGTTATAGATCCAAATTGGCAGAGTCTGAATTCCGGGACCTGATGTAAAGGTTGTCACGACAATCTCATCGAATGAGAGTCCAAATGCTAAAAGTCCTCCAGCGAAGAGAGCTGACGCCAAGTTGGGCAAAGTGATGAGGCGGAAAGTGGTGAATCCATTGGCACCGAGATCCATCGAAGCCTCTTGAAGAGAGGTTCCCATTCGATTCAGGCGGGCAATCGCATTGTTATAGACGACGACAATACAGAAGGTCGCATGGCCAACAATTACCGTGAAAAGTCCAGTAGAAATACCCATCTGCTTTGTAAAGGCATTATTGAGCGCGATTCCTGTGACAATTCCGGGAAGTGAAATCGGGAGAACGACGAGGAGTGAGATCGTTTCTCTTCCAAAGAATGAGTAGCGAGAAACAGCAAATGCCAGAGCTGTGCCGAGCAGTAACGCAATAGCAGTCGCGGAAAGTCCAGCTATCAGAGACCACCTCAGCGCCTCTCTCACACCAGTATTTTCAGCTGCCTTGCTCCACCACTGGGTTGTGAGTTCACTTGGAGGCCAACTAAAAGATTTACTTGCATTAAATGAGTTGGTCACAACCACGATCAGGGGGAGATAAATAAACATCAACCCCACACCAAGAAGTGACATGAGAGTTAAACGAGCTGTTCTGGATATTGTCATTACATACTCGCCAATGCACCTGTGCGACGAATAATCCAGAGATAGATACCCATAATGACGACTGGGATCATTGAGATTGTGGCTGCAAACGGAAGATTGATGCTGAAGTTCTGATAAACAACATTTCCCAACATCTGAAGTTTTCCGCCAAGAATTTGAGCTGTAATGTAATCACCGAGGCTAAGAGAAAATGTGAACATCGAGCCAGCTATGAGGCTCGGAAATATAATTGGGAGAACTACTTTTCTAAATGTATAAAAGTTATGTGCCCCAAGATCTCCCGATGCGTCAAGAAGATTGTTGGGCAATCGCTCAAGACCTGCATACACAGGAAGAATCATGTAAGGAAGCCATAGATAGGAAAGACCGATGATGATCGCCGCCCCGCCAAAGCCAGGAGAATGAATTCCTAAAGGTCCTAAGAGCCAATCAATCACACCAGTATTAGGCTCCATCATTGTGCGCCAGGCGTAAATCTTCACAAGGTATGAAGCCCAGAGCGGAGTCATCACAAGTGCCACAAGTACCTTGCGAGATCGTGGTTTTGCAATCTTTGCCATATAGAAAGCCATTGGAATCGCAAGAACTGCACAAATAATTGTTACGAGTACTGCGATTGCTAGTGTGCGAAGCACAACATTTCGATAAGCAACATCTGTCAGCACATCTTGAAAATTCCCAAGATTGAACTGCTGAACAATATTGCCTGTGAAGCTATCAATCGTCCAGAAGGATGTAAGGAAGAGAGCTCCCAAAGCACCTAAATAAGCAACAACGAGCCAGAGCAGCGGTGCAGCAAGAAGGGAGGCCAAGCGCAGTCGAGTGTTCCTATGCATCGTATCTGCAAGGTTCTTCAACATACGCTCTAGCCTCCCTTCTTTACCGCTTCTTAGATCCTTATGAGTTTCTTAAGCTAGACCAGGCCTTGACCCATTCTGCATAAGGAACGCACTTAGCATCTGTGCGACCATCGAGGCATGCCTCTGTTGGTGTATTCCAGTAGTAGACATCTGACCAATATGCGTCATCGTTTGCATGGAATGTTGCACAGTGATTCTTATCTGCTGTGAGGTCGCATGACTTCGCATTAGATGGAGCCTCACCGAACCACTCAGCAACACCTGCGTTAGCTTGTGGTGAGATGATGTGGTTCATCCAGAGGTATGCGCAGTTTGGATGCTTTGCCTTGCTGCTAATCATCCATGTATCTGACCAACCTGTTGAACCTTCAACTGGCTTGATGCCTTCAACCTTGGTGCCTTCACCCTTTGCAAGGTTGATATTTACCTGCCAGGTTGTACCAAGCACAGTTCCACCTGACTTAAGGGATGCAACATGCTTGAGGTAATCGCCCCAATATTCTCCGATAAGAGGCTTCTGCTCCTTCAAGAGCGCCACAGCAGCATCAAATTGCTTCTGATCTAGAGCATATGGATATGTGATTCCTAGATCCTTCTGTGTTGCCATGAGGTAGAGAGCTGCATCTGCAATATAGATTGGTGAATCGTATGCAGTGATTTTTCCCTTATATGGTGAGTTGGTATCAAAGACTGATCCCCAAGAAGTTGGAGCAGGCTTGACGATATCTGTGCGATAGGACAGTAGGTTTGCACCACGACCGTGAGGAACTCCATAAGAAACTCCATTTACTGAGTTCCATGGCTGATTCTTCAAATTATCAAAGACATCTGCATAGTTAGCGATGAGATCTGTATTTACAGGCGATACATCGCCACCGTAAATAAGACGCAATGAAGCGTCACCAGATGCAGATACAACATCGTATTCGCCAGTCTTCATGAGGGCGACCATCTCGTCAGATGTTGATCCGTTCTTTACATTGACCTTACAACCAGTCTCTTTTTCAAAGCCTGTTACCCAGTCAACATTTGGATCTGTGGATCCATTTTCAACATAGCCAGCCCATGCCACTATGTTGACTGCACCTTCACCTGCACCCAGTGAGGAAAGGGCATCGAGCTTAGGTGGTTCATTGCTTGCACTATTGCTAGAACCGCAGCTCGACAGTACGAGTGCAGCAGCACTTGCCAGGACAAGCGAAGTGAATAAACGCTTTCTTTGCATTACTGCCTCCATTACACAGATACGCCCCAGCGATTGGAACGCAAAACCTCATTCATCAGTGAATAAGGAATTCTCTATCTTTACTCCATTGAGCTACCGCTCTATCCCCCACAGCAAACGCGCCATCTGGATCTGTTGATATCAATGAGATTCCATCATCACTCTTAAAGCGATAGCGAGTAACTGCTCCTACGAAGATTAAATCTGTTACTACTCCACTCAGTCTGCGCTCAGCGGGACCTGCTGAATGAGTAAGGCGAATATGTTCAGGGCGAATGTTGATTCTCTGCCCATCAATGGTGAGCTTATTTGTCTGTCCCACAAATTCAGAGACAAATGAACTCTCTGGATTCTCGTAAATCTCTCGTGGTGTACCCAATTGTTCAATGCGACCATGGTTAAAGACTGCGATGCGATCGCTCATAGTGAGCGCTTCCTCTTGATCGTGAGTA